>NZ_JBXUOY010000012.1:0-41672 GCF_057196705.1 Streptomyces sp. ATLC9
GGGGCATCAACATATCTGGCGTTGACTTTTGGCACGCTGTTGAGTTCTCAAGGAACGGACGCTTCCTTCGGCACCCCTCCCGGGGCCCCTCCGGGCGCTTCCCTTCGGTGTCTCCGACTCTATCAGATCCCTTTTCGGTCTCCGAATCCCCGCCGGCGGGGTCCTGCCTTTTCTTTCCGCGCCGTTTCCGGCGCTTCCACCACCGTAGCGGATTTCCCGTCCGGCTCCTAATCGGGCCGTCCGGACCGGAATTGCGGCATGCCGCAATTCACCCCCGGAAGGGAATCACACCAAGTGAGTGGTCGCCGCCGAGGGCGACAGAAGAGCTGCCCGGAGAACCGTTCCGGCTCCCTGGCAACTCGGAGAACCATACGGATCGCTCCACCGACTGTCAAGCCGCATCCGCGCCTCCTTCGGGCCGACGCCGACAGGGCTCCGTCCGGCCGTTCAGTCCAGGTCGCTGAGACGGCCGCCGGCGTCCGGCTGGGTGTCCTCGACCCGGCGCAGCAGGCGTGTCAGCAGCTCTCCCAGGGTGACACGCTCCTCGCCGGACAGGTCCTGGAGCAGGTCCTCCTCGAAGACCGAGGCCATTCGCATCACCTGGAGCCACTTCTCCCGGCCGTCGTCGGTCAGCCCGACGATCACCCGTACGCGGTTGCTCTCGTCCCGCTCCCGGGTGACCAGGCCGACGGTGGCCATGCGGTCGATGCGGTGGGTCATGGCGGCGGGGGTGAGGCCCAGTCGCTTGGCGAGGGCCCCCGGGCCCAGGCGGTAGGGCACGCCCGCCATCACCAGTTCCTTCAGCACCTCCCACTCGGCGTGGTTGAGACCGAGAGTCGCCAGCTGGCGCCCGTAGGCGACGCTCATGCGCCGGTCGAGGCGGCTGAGCGCATTGACGATCTTCTCCACCTGGGGGTCCAGCTCGCCGTACTCGCGCTGGTAGATGGCGATCTGCTCGTCGAGCGTGGGGCCGCGGTCCGGATCTGGTGAGGGCTGGTCAGGCATGGGACCGGAGTATGACACGTGCTCGTTCACTTCGAAGTCTTTCTCCATGTACTCTTTAGCATCGAAGTTTATCTTCGAAGTCTCTCTTCGGGCTTCTCCCCCTGTACGTGCCTTAACGGCACCGGACTCAGAGGCAGGTGAGTGTGACCACCGCGACGGGCGCGACGCTGCGCCGGATCCAGACGGGGAACGCGCTGAGCGCGTTCGGCAATGGCTTCACCGTCCCGTTCATGTTCATCTACGTGGCCCAGGTGCGGAATCTGGGCGCGGGCACCGCCGGGACGGTGCTCGCGCTCTTCGCCGTGGCCGCGCTGGTGGTGCTGCCCTTCACCGGGCGGGTGATCGACCGTCGCGGTCCGCTGCCCGTCGCCGTCGCGGGAACGGTCCTGGCCTCCGCCGGCTCGCTCGGCATGGCCTTCTCCGAGGGCGCGGCGGCGATGTACGTGTCCGCCGCCGTCTTCGGTGCGGGCCTCTCCGTGATCCAGCCCGCGCTCGCCACGATGATCGTGTGGTCCTCCACCACCGCGACACGCTCGCGCGCCTTTGCCACGCAGTTCTTCCTCAACAACCTCGGGCTCGGGGTCGGCGGGCTGCTGGGCGGTCTGGTCGTGGACACCGAACGGCCCTCGTCGTTCCTGCTGCTGTTCGGGATCGAGTCGGCGATGTACCTGGTCCTGGGCGCGATCGTGGCGACGGTGCGACTGCCGGACGGGCCGCGCGTCGGGTGCCCCTCCCCCGGCGGTCCCGTCCACGGTGGTGAGGACGGGGCCGGGGGCGGCTGGCGGGAGCTGCTGTCCGACCGTGCGATGGTGATGCTGTCCGCGCTCGGTTTCGCGATGTTCTTCGCCTGCTACGGGCAGTTCGAGTCCGGGCTGCCGGCGTACGCGGTCGAGACCTCGGGAATCTCCCCGGCCACGCTGGGGACCGCGCTCGCCGCGAACACCGCGGTGATCGTGCTGGCCCAGTTCGTCGTGCTCAGGATGGTGGAACGGCGGCGGCGCAGCCGGGTGATCGCGCTGGTCGGGCTGATCTGGACGGTGGCGTGGCTGGCGGCCGGGGCGTCCGGGCTGGTGGCCGACCACCATGCGGCGGCCGTCGCGGCGATCATCTCCACGTACGCGCTGTTCGGGCTGGGCGAGGCGATGCTGTCGCCGACCGTGGCGCCGCTGGTGGCGGACCTGGCTCCGGCCCGGATGGTCGGGCGGTACAACTCCGCGTTCGCCCTGGTGAAGCAGCTGGCGCTGGCGATCGGTCCGGCGGTGGGCGGGCCGATGGGCGCCACCGCGCACGGGCCGTACATCGTGATGCTGGTGCTGTGCTCACTCGGCGTCACCGTGCTGGCCCTGCTGCTGGGCCGCAGGCTGACCCCCGGGCAGGACAGCCCGCTGAGGGCGTCCCTGGTGGTCACCGCCTCGGTGCCGGCCCGGTCCGCCGAAGCCGTGCGGGCCGGCTAGCGCGGGACGGTGTCCGGAAGCGCGAACTCGCACCACACCGCCTTTCCGCCGCCCGGGGTCCGGCGCGATCCCCAGGCGGAGGCGATGGTGGCGACGATGGAGATGCCCCGGCCGCTCTCGTCCACGGGTTCGGCGCGGCGGCGGCGCGGGAGATGGTCGTCGCCGTCGGTCACCTCGACGATCAGGCGGCGGTCGGTGCGGCGCAGACGCAGGCACATGGGCGGGATGCCGTGCTGAAGGGAGTTGGCGACCAGCTCGCTGGCGGCCAGCACCCCCAGGTCGTGCAGGGCCCGGGGGAACCGCCAGCTCGTCAGGACTCCCGAGGCGAAGGCCCGGGCGCGCGGGGCGGCCTCGACTCCGCCCAGGAGGTCGAGTGCGGCGTTGTGGAAGAGCTCCGCCTCGTGGCCGGTGCGGACCGGGTGCTGGAGAGCCAGGAGGGCGACGTCGTCGTCGTGCTCGGCGGTGATGCCCAGGGCCCGCAGGAGCCGGTCGCAGACGATCTGGGGACTGCCGCTGGCTCCGGCGAATGCCTCCTCCAGCATCTCGATGCCCTGATCGATGTCGGCGTCGCGCCGCTCGACCAGCCCGTCGGTGTAGAGCACGGCGGCCGAGCCCTCGCCGAAGGGGACGGAGGCGGAGGTGTGCAGCCAGCCGCCGGTGCCCAGCGGCGGGCCGGTGGACTCGTCGGCGCGGTGGACCGTGCCGTCCGGGTCCCGGACGAGGATCGGCAGATGGCCTGCGGAGGCGTACGCCAGGCGGCCCTCGTTGGGGTCGTGGACGGCGTAGAGGCAGGTGGCGATCTGGTTCGGGTCGATCTCGGCGGCGAGTCCGTCGAGGAGCTGGAGCACCTCGTGGGGCGGCAGGTCCAGCCGCGCGTAAGCGCGTACGGCCGTGCGGAGCTGTCCCATGACGGCGGCCGCACGCAGCCCGCGGCCCATCACGTCGCCGATGACCAGGGCGGTGCGGCCCGCGCCCAGGGTGATGACGTCGTACCAGTCGCCGCCGACCGCCGCGTCGGTGCCGCCCGGGCGGTACGTGGCGGCCACCCGCAGGTCGTCGGGCTGCTCCAGTTGCTGCGGGAGCAGACTGCGCTGGAGGGTGACGGCCGCCTCGCGCTGGCGGCGCTCGCTGACGCGCAGCCGCTCGGCCACCTCGACCTGGTCGGTCACCTCGGCGGCGAAGACGAGGACGCCGCGCCGCGGTTCCGGGCCCTTCAGCTCCACGGGTGTGCAGGTGAAGGTGTAGTACCCCGCGCGGGTGCCGCCGGCGGCTCCGTGGCCCCCGCCGTCCCGGCCCTCCACCCGGCGGGACTTGACCGTGCGGGGCCTGCCGCTGCGCAGGACCTGGTCCATCAGCGGCAGGAGGCCCAGCTCGGCCAGTTCCGGCAGGGCCTCGCGGGCGGGGGCGCCGGGTGCGCGGGGGCCGAAGGCCGCGGCGTAGGCGTCGTTGACGAAGGCGATGCGGTGATCAGGGCCGTGGACGAGGGCGACCAGGGCGGGGACCTGCCCGAGCAGGTCCTGTACGGACAGGTCCTGTACGGACGGGGCGTCGAGGCCGCGTCCGGCTCCCTCGGCGTTCGCAGCGGACGGTTCGCCGCGCTCGTCCCGGGCGGCCGGGACGGACCCGGTGGGGGCCGGTGCCTCGGGCGGGCGCCGTACGGCCCTGGCGGCGAGGCGTCGTTGCCGTTGCGTGCCGGGCAGCCGGGCGCTCCAGCGCGTGAAGTTCACTGCGTGCGGTCCGATCCGATTCCGATGTTCTCGTGTCTGGCGTGTATGCGCGGGCCCGTCGCGCCGGCCGCGTCCGCCGGTGACTCTTCGCTGACGCGGGCCCACCCATGGTCACACGTTCAGTGTGGCCGATGACACCGGCGGGTGTCAGGGGCCCTCGGGGTGGCGGCCGGTGCCCGCGGCGAGTTCGAACTCCGCGCGCGGGTGCTCGAGCGAGCCGAGCGAGACGATCTCACGCTTGAACAGGCCGGCGAGCGTCCACTCCGCGAGGATGCGCGCCTTGCGGTTGGCCGTCGGCACCCGGCTGAGGTGGTACGCGCGGTGCAGGAACCAGGCAGGGTAGCCCTTGAGTCTGCGGCCGTACACATGGGCGACGCCCCTGTGCAGGCCGAGCGAGGCGACGGAGCCCGCGCAGGAGTGCTCGTACCGCGCCGGTTCCCGGCCGCGCAGCGACGCCACCAGGTTGTCGGCCAGCAGGCGCGCCTGGCGCACGGCGTGCTGGGCGTTGGGGGCGCACTCCGGAGGCCCTCCTTCCCCGGAGCCGCCGTCCCGGGGCGATCCGGCCGCCGCCAGGTCCGGGACGGCGGCGGCGTCGCCCGCGGACCAGGCGTGCTCGACGCCCTCGACGCGCAGGGCCGCGGTGCAGCGCAGCCGGCCGCGCCCGTCGCGGGGGAGGTCGGTCCGCTCCAGGAGCGGGTGGGGTTTGACGCCCGCGGTCCACACGAGGGTGCGGCAGGGATGGCGGGAGCCGTCGCTGAGCTGGGCGACGCGGTTCTCGCAGGAGTCGAGGCGGGTCTCCAGGCGTACGTCGACGTTACGGCCGCGTAGTTCGCGCACGGCGTAGCGGCCCATGGCCTCGCCGACCTCGGGGAGGATGCGGCCGGTGGCCTCGACGAGGATCCACTTCATGTCCCGGGGGCGGATGTTGTGGTAGTAGCGGCAGGCGTAGCGGGCCATGTCCTCCAGCTCGGCCAGCGCCTCGACACCGGCGTAGCCGCCGCCGACGAAGACGAAGGTGAGGGCGGCGTCGCGGACGGCGGGGTCGCGGGTGGAGGAGGCGATGTCGAGCTGTTCGAGAACGTGGTTGCGCAGGCCGATGGCCTCCTCGACGGTCTTGAAACCGATGCCGTGGTCGGCGAGGCCGGGGACCGGGAGTGTCCGGGAGACCGAACCCGGGACGAGGACGAGTTCGTCGTAGGGCACCTCGGCGGGGCCGGTTCCGGTGTGCTCGGTGGCGAGGGTCTCGACGGTGGCGGTGCGCCTGGCGTGGTCGACGGACTTCGCCTCGCCGATGACGATCCGGCAGTGGGGCAGCACGCGGCGCAGGGGGACGACGACATGGCGCGGGGAGATGGAGCCGGCCGCCGCCTCGGGCAGGAAGGGCTGGTAGGTCATGTAGGGGTCGGGAGTGAGCACGGTGACCTGTACGCCCCCGGCGCCCTTCCGCGCGCGCCTCAGTTCGTGTTTCAGGCGCCGCTGGAGGCGCAGGGCGGTGTACATGCCTACGTAGCCGCCGCCGACCACGAGAATGCGCGCGGGTTCCTTCTTCACCTGTCCATAACGCACCCGCGAGTGGACGTTTGTCCACAGGTCCCGGGAAACGTATGACCGGCGGAAGGTTGGGGTCCGGGGTTCACCGATCCGCCGTGGGCGGGAGAAGGCACAGCTCAGCGGGGGTGTGAGGGGTGTGCGGAGGGAGGCCGGGAGGGGGTGGGCGGCGTACTCCGGTCGGGGGTCGGAGGTGGCGGAACATCACTCTTCTCTCGTGACCGGGGCTCAACTATGTTCGTAGCACGCCGGACGGAGCCATGACCGTGTTCCGGCGGCAAGGGTGGGGGGCCTCCGGGGGGAGGCTGCCATACAACCGGGGGAATACAACATGCATATTCAGGGCATTCAGGGCTCTCGCTGGTCGACCGCCGTCGTCGCCGACTCTTCCGACGGCGGGGCGGGAGGGGCGGCCGGAGACCGCGGGGCCGCGCGCACGGCCGGCGGGGGGAGCGTCGGGGGCGGCGGGCGTACGACTCCGCTGCGGGTCGACGCCCAGCGCAATCTGGAGCATGTGCTGCGCGCCGCCCGCGAGGTCTTCGGCGAGTCGGGCTACGGCGCTCCGATGGAGGACGTCGCACGCCGGGCACGGGTCGGGGTCGGCACGGTCTACCGGCGTTTTCCCAGCAAGGACGTGCTGGTCCGGCGTATAGCGCAGGAGGAGACGGCGCGACTGACCGAGCAGGCGCGCGAGGCCCTGGGGCAGGAGGAGGAGCCGTGGCCGGCACTCTCCCGGTTTCTGCGCACCTCGGTGGATTCCGGCGCCGGGCGGCTGTTGCCGCCTCGAATACTGCGGGTCGGGTCGTTCGCCGACGGGCTCGACGGTGCGGTCGAGGGCACGGGCACCGGCCCGGGAGGAGCGCGTACGCCGCAGGGAGGCGAGCACGGACAGCCCGGCCTGCGACTGGTGAACGACCGGACCGCCCGGGAGGACGTGCCGGAGAGGGCCGGCCGGGGGCGGGACGGCGCCGGGAGCACCGGGAGCGTCGGGAGTCCCGGGGAGGACGCGGGCGTCTCCGACCTGCTCGGTGTCGTCGGCAGATTGGTGGAGCGGGCGCAGGCGGCCGGTGAACTGAGGTCGGACGTGACGGTCGCGGACGTGCTCCTGGTGATAGCCACGGCGGCGCCGGCCCTGCCGAACGCGGTGCAGCAGGCCGCGGCTTCGGCGCGACTGCTCGACATCCTGCTGGAGGGGCTCAGACCTCGGTACGCGAAGCCTGTGGGGTCCTGAGGCCGGTTCCTGTCGGCATGGCCCGCCGACAGGTGCGGCCGTCGGGTCCCGGTGCCCGGTGGCGGAGCAGCGTTTTTCGGTCAGATTCATGTGGCCGCGGTTCGGCCCTATACCCCCTGAGAGGGCCGCGTGCGCACCGTTTTGCGGTTTCCCGCCCTGGACGGGTGATTGAGGCGCACGGCCGGGAATGCGCGGCCCTCGCCGTGACACGCTTTGCCGGTGTTCGATGGCGACTGTGCGTACGGGGGTTCTCACTTTGGGTGCTGACGAACGGGAGAAGCCCCGCGGTTCGCGGGACGTGGAGAGGGCCGACGGTCCGGCGGGCGCCGTGTCCTGCGACGCGGAGCCGGCCGGTGCCCGGCCCGGCGACGCGGAACTGGTCTCGCGGATGCGCGGTGGGGACACCAGGGCGTACGAGGAGCTGTACCGGCGGCACTCCGGCGCGGTGCGCCGCTACGTACGCCACTGCTGCCGGGACGCGGCGGCCGCGAACGATCTGACGGACGAGATCTTCGCGCGAACGCTGCTGGCCGTGCGCAGCGGTGCGGGGCCGGACACCGCGGTGCGCACCCATCTGCTGGCGGCGGTCCGGGATGTGGCGGCGTCCTGGACGGGGACGAGTGGCTGGGATCTGCTCGTCGAGGAGTTCGCGGTGTTCGCGGCAGCGGCCGGGTCGCCGGGCGGTGGAGCGGCCTCCCGGGCGGACACGAGCGTGCGGGCCATGCGGAGGGCGGAGCGGTCCACGGCGGTGCGCGCCTTCCGCGATCTGCCCGAGCGGTGGCAGGTGGTGTTGTGGCACACCGTGATCGAGGAGGAGTCCCCTCGGGACGTCGCGCCGCTGCTGGGCCTGGCGGAGGACGCGGTGGCGGTGCTGGCACAGCGGGCGCGGGAGGGGTTACAGCAGTCGTGTCTCACGGCGCACACCGCCGGGACGCGGGCGGCGGGTGGCGACTGCGCACGCCGTACCGACCGGCTGGGGACGTATGTGCGTGGGGGGTTGCGGGCGCGGGCCGACCGGGGACTGCGCCGGCATCTGGAGCGGTGCGCCGACTGCCGGTCGGCGGCGCTGGACGCCAGGGACGTCTGCGAACGGCTCCGGGTGCTGCTGCCGTTGGCGGTCGTGGGCTGGGGCGCGGACGTGTACTCGCCGTATCCGATGGTGGGATCGGCGCGGGCGTGTGCGGCGCGAGGGCATGCGGAGCGGGGCTGGGCCGAGGAGGGAGAAGCCTCGCGGGCAGGCTCGGCGGGAGGGCTTTCCACGTGGGCGTACCCGGTGGCCGGGGAGGCGGGCCCGGTCGCGTCCGGAGGCGTGGACGGTGCGGCCGGCAGCGGTACCGCGGTGTTCGACGGGCTGGGGTCGACCGCGAAGGCGGGCATCACGGCGGGAGTGATGGCCGCTGCCGTGGCCGCCGCGCTGACACTGGCGCTGGTGGCGGACGGTCAGCGGCTGCGGGGCTCGCACCAGGGGCCTGGGGCACGGCCTTCGGCGACCGACGCGCCCGGCGGGGCGGAGGCGGGAGCGGAGGCGGAGGGATCGAGGGCGCAGACCGTGTCGCCGCGGGAGGTGGCGGGCAGGGGTGTACCGGGCCGGGAGCCGGCCCCGGTGGAGGACCTTCCCGGGCCGGGTGCGGAACGGGACGCGGAGTCCGGTTCCCCGTACGTGCCGGCGCCCCCGGCCGAGTCCGGGGCGAGGCCGGGAGCCGAGGCGCCCTCGCCCGGTTCCGGGCCGGCGCCCGGCGGGACGGCCGCCCCCACGGCCGGACCGGCATCTCCGCCGGCGCCCCCGCCGGCGCCCCGGCCCTCCGCGACCACCGTGCACCGGCTCGACCGGCTGCCCCGCGGAGGTGGTTCGGACGGCCCTTCCGTGCGGGAGGGGAGCGGCTGGCTGTGGCAGCGCTCGCAGCTGCGCATCGGCGGCCGGGACCGGGGTTACGGGGTTACGGTGTCCGCCCGTTCCTCCGTGTCGGTCGACCTGGGCGGTGCCTGCGTCTCGTTCGACGCGCTCGCCGGTGTGGACGACCTGACGGCGCTGCGGGGCGCGGTGAGGTTCTCCGTGTACGGCGACGGGGTCCGGCTGTGGGAATCGGGCGTCGTCCGGCGGGGCGGGGAGCCGGTGCCGGTCCACGTCCCCCTGGCCGGTGTGAGGACGCTGCGGCTGGTGGTCGAGCCGAACGGGGTGCTGGACTCGGCGGTCATGGCCGCCTGGGCCCGGGCGCGGATCGGCTGCCGTTGATCCCCTCCGCGGCAGGTACTGGCGCGGAGGGCCCGCGCACCCGGACCGGGCCTGACCGGGCTCACAGGCCGGGGCGCTGCGGCACCCCTCCGGCCACCGCGCGCCGGCGTTCGGTGGCCGCGCCCGTGCCCGTCCAGCAGCTGCCCCGGCGGGCCAGCAGCCGCCGCAGCCACACCTCGGTGGAGACCAGCTCCGCCAGCCCGTCCAGCGGCAGCGCCTCGCCCCCGGCCGCGGCCCGCAGTGCCCTGCGGACGACCCGGGCCTCCACCAGCCCCGCGTCGGCCAGCAGGGGTGCGTCGAAGAGGTCGATGAGATCGCCGACGCGGGATCGCAGCCCCGCCCGGGCCGCCGCCGTGTGGGTGGCGCGGGAGGGAGCACCCCAGCCGGGCGGCAGTTCGTGGACGCCCGCCCCCGCCAGGACGGCGCGCAGCACCGCCGCCCGCGCCCCCGGCTGTACGCGCAGCGCCTCGGGCAGGGCCCGGCAGGCCCGGACCACCTGGTTGTCCAGGAAAGGCGCGTGCAGCCGCTGGCCGCGGACCTCCGCGGCCTGTTCGAGTATCCGGTGGTCGGCGGCCAGCCGGGCGAGCGCCGCCCGTGCCCGCCGCTCCCCGGGACGCGTGCCCGTCTCCCCGGACGCCGGGCGGAGGGCCGCCCGCTCCAGCCGAATCGATACTTCGGCCAGCGCCTCCCCCGTCAGCCAGCGCGCGGCCGGCCCCGGGCGGCACCAGGCGAGGGCGGACAGCGAGGCGTCGAGCACCCCGGGCCCGGTCTCGTGGGCGGCCCCGCCCGCGCCGCCCGCACTCCAGGCCCCGGCACCGGCCGCGCCCCCGGTGACGTCCCGCTCCCGCAGCCGCCGCGCCGTCTCCAGCACCCCGTCCCGGTACGGCGTACGGGCCAGCCGCCGTGCCGCGCGGTAGACGGTGAGCGGCACGAGCACCGAGCGCCCGGCCGCGCCCTCCGCCTTCGCCAGCGCCGCGACCGGCCGCAGCAGAGGGCGGCGGCGCCGGTCCAGCAGCAGGTCGGCCAGCCGGGCCGGGTGCGCGTCGAGCACCTCGCGGGCGCCGTATCCGGACAGGTGGTCCGCGCTGCCGGCCGCCAGGCGCAGCCGGTGCCGCTCGGCGACGACCAGCGAGGGGCCCGGCTCGTCGGTCAGCGGCCCGCCGGCGAGCGGACCGCCGCCGGGACCGGTGTACGGCAGGGCCTCCTCGCCGCCGGCGACGACGACGTGGCGCAGCCGGGGGCTCTCGGCGATGCCGCGGGCGCGTTCCAGCTCGGCCTCGCGCCCCGGGAACGGGTCCGGCGTCAGGTCGTTGAAGGTGACGGCGAGCAGCCGCTCGCCCGCCGACGTCCCCGGCGTGCCGTACACCGTGCCGGGGACGCCGGGCAGTCCGGCGGCCAGCAGCGCGAGCGTCGCCGACGCGCTGCCGCCCGACAGGTCGGCGCCGATGCCGGGCGCGGGCCCTCTGGCCCGTCCGCCCGGGCGGTCCGCGAGCCGCTGGGCCGGTCCCATGCCGGGGACCGGCCCGGGGTCGAGGCTGCCGAGGTCGGGCACGGGCGCGTGGCGCGGGGCGGCCAGCCGTACCCGTACGGCCTCCACCAGCGCGTCGCGTACTCCGGCGACCGCCGCCTCCGCGTCCACGGGGGGCGCGGCGACGACGGTGGGCACGGCGGGTTCGTAGCCGGCGGTCTCGCGGCTGCGGCCGTCGCGCATGATCAGGGCGTGGCCGGGCGGTACACGGCGCACCCCCGCGTAGGGCGTGCCGTCGCCCAGGGCCTCGGGCGCGTCGGGGCAGGCGAGCAGGGCGGCGAGGTGCCCGACGTCGAGCTGCGCCTCGATCAGGTCGGCCAGCGGCAGGGCGGCGGTGGCGTAGGCGGTGCCGCCCGCCCACGGGGTGTGGAAGACGGGCCGGGCGCCGGCGAGGTCGGTGGCGATGGTGACGCGGCGGCCGACGCGCACGACGGCGGTGTAGCTGCCGGGCCAGGCGGTCAGATGGCGCAGGGCGCCGCCGCGGGCGGCGAACAGTCCGATGCGCAGCTGCTCGTCGGAGGCGCCGCAGGAGCCCAGCACGGCGAGTCTGCCGCCGCCGTCGGCCTCGACCAGGCGTACTTCGTCGGGCCGCCAGTCGCCGACGGCCCACAGCGGGTCGGGGCCGTCCCACAGCTGCCGCGCGCCCACCGGCCGGACCGTCTGCCCGGGTCTCACCGCGCCGCCCGTGCCGGAGGCGTGGTCTGCGGCCCATCCCACCAACCACCGCATAGCCGCCTCCGCATGGCCCCGTGGATCGGTAACTCGCGGCCGGCGGCGGCCGATCGGTGGCGGGTCACCGTCGGCAGCCGTCAACCGCCGTCGCTGCCGACCATGCTGCCACGGGATGAGCGTGCGGGATGTGTTCGGGTACGCGGACGCGCGGAAGCCGGCGCCGGGCTCCGGCGCCTCACCGGTCCGCCGGACGACTCCACCGGGAGCGGCGTCATTCAGCCAAATATTTGCCGTGAGATATGCCTAACGAATCACCGTCCGCGTCTCGCCGGGGCTCCACCGGCAGTCCGGGAGGCTTCGTCGCCTCCCGGACCGGACCGCCGTCCGCGGGGAATGGGACGACGGCATTCCCCCAGCCCACCGGTTCCAGTGCGGTGGGCCGACCCACGCAGCACCCATGGAAACGCCTCCCCCGCGGGCCGCACAGAGCGCACGGGCAGGCGCACCGGCACACACTCGGAGCACACGCCCGGGGCGCATGCGCGGTGCGGTCCGAAGTGCCCGGCCGGTCCCTTCGCGCCGTTCACGCGCCGCCTGCCCGCGCTCCGCGGAGCCTGCACGAATCGCGCCATCCCGGAAGACGGCCCTTAACGGTAGGGATGCGGCGAACTACGCTGGGTTGACGAATGCCCCGTGTGCGCGGCACGGGGTGGCCGTCGGTGTGTGTCAGGGGTGCGCATGTCCAGGGAGCCACGCGGGCCGAACGAGAAACTCGGCGCCGTCCTCGCCCTCGCCGGAATCAGCAACGCCGGTCTCGCCCGCCGGGTCAACGACCTCGGCGCGCAGAGAGGACTGACCCTCCGCTACGACAAGACGTCGGTCGCCCGGTGGGTCTCCAAGGGCATGGTGCCGCAGGGCGTGGCCCCCCACCTGATCGCCGCCGCGATCGGCAGCAAGCTGGGGCGTCCCGTCCCGCTGCACGAGATCGGCCTGGCGGACGCCGATCCGGCCCCGGAGGTCGGCCTGTCCTTCCCCCGCGGCGTCGGCGCGGCCGTACGGTCGGCCACCGAGCTGTACCGGCTGGATCCGGCCGGACGGCGCGGCGGGGGCGGGGCCGTGTGGCAGTCGCTGGCGGGCTCGTTCTCGGTGAGCGCCTACGCCGTGCCCACCTCGCGCTGGCTCATCAAGCCCGCCGACAGTTCGGTGGCGCGGGACGCGTCGGCCCCGTCCGGCGGGGCGAGCCCGCCGCCCGGTCCCGCCGACGGGCAGCGCCCCCTCCCGTCCGTCGCCGCGTCAGCCCCCGTCCCGCCGCGCGTGGGCCACAGCGATGTGGCCAAGCTGCGGGAGGCCGCGCAGGAGGCCAGGCGCTGGGACTCCAAGTACGGCGGCGGCGACTGGCGTTCGTCGATGGTGCCCGAGTGCCTGCGGGTGGACGCCACCCCGCTGCTGCTGGGCTCCTACAGCGACGAGGTGGGGCGCTCGCTGTTCGGCGCGACCGCCGAACTGACGCGCCTGGCCGGGTGGATGGCCTTCGACACCGGTCAGCAGGAGGCCGCGCAGCGCTACTACATCCAGGCGCTGCGGCTGGCCCGGGCGGCGGCGGACGTACCGCTGGGCGGGTACGTGCTGGCGTCGATGTCGCTGCAGGCCACCTACCGCGGTTTCGCCGACGAGGGCGTGGACCTGGCGCAGGCGGCGCTGGAGCGCAACCGCGGCCTGGCCACGGCCCGCACGATGAGCTTCTTCCATCTGGTCGAGGCCCGCGCCCTGGCCAAGGCCGGCGAGTCGGCGGCCTGCGGCACCTCGCTGGCGGCGGCCGAGGGCTGGCTGGAGCGCTCCCGCGAGGGCGACCCGGACCCGTCCTGGCTCGACTTCTACTCCTACGACCGCCTCGCCGCCGACGCCGCCGAGTGCTACCGCGATCTGAGGGCCCCGCGCCAGGTACGCCGCTTCACCGAACAGGCGCTGTCGCGGCCGACGGAGGAGTTCGTCCGCTCGCACGGTCTGCGGCTGGTGGTGTCGGCGGTCGCGGAACTGGAGTCGGGCAACCTGGACGCGGCCTGCGCGGCGGGCACCCGGGCGGTGGAGGTCGCCGGACGGATCTCCTCGGCGCGGACGACGGAGTACGTACGGGACCTGCTGCACCGGCTGGAGCCGTACGGCGACGAACCGCGCGTGGCGGAGCTGCGGGAGCGGGCGCGCCCGCTGCTCGCCGCCCCCGCGTGACGCGGCCCGCCCCGCCTCCCCGGGGGCCGTCCGCGGATCCGGGAGGATCCGGCACGCGGCCGGACGGTTGCCGGACGGTGGTCCGGGCCATGATGGAGGACGTGTCCACTGTCTCCTCGGCCGCTTCCTCCCCCTCTCCCTCCGCCGGCGCGCCCGCCGCGCGGCGCGCGGCGTACGACTGCGACGTACTGGTGGTCGGCGGCGGGATCGTCGGCCTGTCGACGGCGTACGCGCTCACGCGCGCCCGGCCCGGCACCCGGGTGGTGGTGCTGGAGAAGGAGGCCGGCCCGGCCCGGCACCAGACCGGCCGCAACAGCGGGGTGATCCACAGCGGCGTCTACTACCGTCCCGGTTCGCTCAAGGCCCGCTTCGCGGTGCGGGGCGCGGCGGAGATGGTGAAGTTCTGCGCGGAGCACGGCATCGCGCACCGGGTGACGGGGAAGCTGATCGTCGCCACCGGGCGCGAGGAGCTGCCCCGGCTGCACGCGCTGGTGCAGCGCGGCCGGGAGAACGGCATCCCGGTGCGCGAGCTGGGCCCGGCGCAGATCGCCGAGTACGAGCCGCACGTGAACGGCCTGGCCGCCATCCACGTGGCCACCACCGGCGTCTGCGACTACGGCGCGGTCGCCGCCGAGCTGGCCCGCCTGGCGGAGGCGGCCGGCGCCGAGGTGCGCCACGGCGCGGAGGTCGTCGCCGTGGACCGCCGCCCGGGCGTGGGCGTGGCCGTCCGCACGGCGGCGGGCACGGTGGTGCGGGCCCGCGCCATGGTCAACTGCGCGGGGCTGCACTGCGACCGGGTGGCCCGTCTGGCGGGCGACGCGCCGCCGGTGCGGATCGTGCCGTTCCGCGGGGAGTACCACGAGCTGGTCCCGGAACGCGGCTCCCTGGTGCGGGGCCTGGTCTACCCGGTGCCGGACCCGGCGTTCCCGTTCCTGGGCGTCCACCTCACGCGCGGCGTCGACGGGTCGGTCCACGTCGGCCCCAACGCCGTGCCCGCCCTGGCCCGCGAGGGCTATCGGTGGCGTACCGCCCGCGCCCGCGACCTGGCCGGGACGCTGGGCTGGCCCGGCTTCTGGCACATCGCCCGCCGCCACTGGCGCTACGGGGCCGGGGAGATGCGCCGCTCGCTGTCGAAGGCGGCCTTCACCCAGGCGGTGCGCCGGCTGCTGCCCGAGGTGGAGGCCGCCGATCTGCGCCCCGCCCCGGCCGGGGTACGGGCCCAGGCGGTCGGGCGGGACGGCGCGCTGGTCGACGACTTCCTGATCACCCAGGCCCCGCACACCGTCCACGTCCTCAACGCGCCCTCCCCGGCGGCGACGGCGTCCCTGCCGATCGGCCGCGAGGTGGCGCGGCGGGCGCTGGAGGCGCTGGACGCCGCGCGCTGACCCGTGCCGCGCGCGGCCGTTCCGCAGGGGCCCCCTACGGCTTGCGCGCGAGCCCGCCGTACACGGCCGTCTCCGGCTCCGGTTCACCCTCCGGCCGCCACCGCGAGCACGAGACGACGCCGGGCTCCAGCAGCTCCAGCCCCTCGAAGAAGCCCGCGATCTCCCCGGGGTCGCGCGGGGTGTAGGGGGTGGCGGTGCCCCGGGCGTTGTGGTTCTCGATGGCCCGGACGTAGACCGGGTCGGCGGTGGAGCCGTCGTTCAGGCCGAGGAAGCTGCCCGGCGGCAGGGCTTCCACCAGCCGCCGCACCACCGCGCGGGCCTCGTCGTAGTCGGGGACCAGCCCCAGGATGCCCATGAGCATCAGCCCGACCGGCCGCGAGAGGTCCAGCGTCCGCGCGGCCTCGGCCAGGATCCTCTCCGGGTCGCGGACGTCGGCGTCGATGTAGTCGCACGCGCCCTGGGGGGAGCTGGTGAGCAGGGCGCGGGCGTGCACCAGCACCAGGGGGTCGTTGTCGACGTAGACGATCCGCGACTCCGGGGCGGCGCGCTGGGCGACCTCGTGGGTGTTGTCCCTGGTGGGCAGACCGGTGCCGATGTCCAGGAACTGCCGGATCCCCTCCTGCCCGGCCAGGTGCGTCACCACGCGCCCGATGAAGGCGCGCGAGGCGCGGGTGATGTCGCGCATGCCGGGGAAGGCCGCCAGGACCTTCTCGGCGGCGTCGGCGTCGACCTCGTAGTAGTCCTTGCCGCCCGCCAGGTAGTTCCAGATCCGGGCCGAGTGGGGCCGGGAGCTGTCGATCCCGCCTCCGCCGCCCGCCGCTGCGCCTGCCATCCGTCCGCCTCCTCGTACCGGTCGTGAGGAACACACGATCCCACACGGCGTCAGCCCCGGCCCACTCCTGGTCCGGCCCTGTGGAAGACCGCGTTCCGGCACCCCTGCCCCGGGGAACGGCCGCCCTCCGGCCGCCTTCCCGGCCGAACGCGGCATCCGGCCCGGCGGCCGGTCCTCCCGCGGCCGCCGGGTCCGTGCCCGGGCGGCCGTAGACTCGTACGCACTGTGTCCGAGAAGATTCCCCAGCCCGCCGAAGCGGCGGCAGCGACCGAGACGCCCGAAACGCGGCCCGGGGCACGCGGCACGCTCGCGGCCCCCGTCCGGGACGGCCGGAGCGCGCACAGCGCGTCCGGCGCCATGTTCCCCGACGGCACCGGCCCCTCCGCCAACCCCGTCGGGGACCGCCACGAGCGCCGCATCCGCAGCTTCCAGCCGCGCCGCAGCCGCGTCACCGCCGCCCAGCGGGACGCGCTGCTGCGGCTGTGGCCGAAGTGGGGCGTGGAGATCGACGGCGACCGCCGCCTCGACCTCGACGAGCTCTTCGACACCCTTCCGCCCTGCTCGCCCGTGGTCCTGGAGATCGGTTTCGGCATGGGCGAGGCCACCGTGCGGATGGCCGCCGACGACCCCGCCACCGGCATCCTCGCCGCCGACGTCCACACCCCCGGCCAGGGCAACCTGCTGGGGCAGGCCGAGCGGCGGGGGCTGTCCAACGTCCGGGTCGCCAACGGCGACGCGATCATCCTGCTGCGCGAGATGCTCGACCCCGGCTCCCTCGCCGGGATCCGCGTCTTCTTCCCGGACCCGTGGCCCAAGAAGCGCCACCACAAGCGCCGCATCGTCCAGCCGGAGTTCGTGGAGCTGGCCGCCGCCCGGCTGCGTCCGGGCGGACTGCTGCACTGCGCCACCGACTGGGAGCCGTACGCCGAGCAGATGCTCCAGGTCCTCACCGGCTGCCCGGCCCTGGAGAACACCCGGGCGGACGGCGGCTTCGCGCCGCGCCCGGACTTCCGTCCGCTGACCCGCTTCGAGCGGCAGGGCCTGGACAAGGGCCACGTCGTCCGCGACCTCCTCTTCCGCCGCCTCCCCTGACGGGGCCGGCTCGGGGCCCGGTACCGATCGGCCGAATCGCCGTACGGCTGTCGGTGCCTGCTGATAGAACGGCCGGCGCCGGCCGCCGAGACGGGCGACCGCCGAGACGAGGAGGAACGCCCGTGGCCGACGCGATCGCGGAGCAGTTCGCCGGGCAGCCCGCCGGGCGGGGCGCAGCACCGGCACCGGGCCTGTACGAACAGTTGGTCACCGCACGTCTGGAGGAGCGGCTGCGGGCACTGGACGGCGGCGAGTGGCGCGCCGTCGAGGAGAAGGTGGGTGAGCAGTCCTCGCCCCACGTCCTGGCCCGGCACATAGCCGAGGCCGTCCGCCGCGTGCTGGAGTCCCTGCCCTCCGAAGAGGAGCGGGTAGGTGAGGCCAACCGGATCCTGGACGCCCTGGCGACCAGAGAGGGCGCCGAGGAGTGGATCGACCGCGTCGCCGAGGGCCCGAGGCAGCTCGTCGCCGTCGCCCGGCAGCAGGCCCGGGGCGTCTACGAGCTCCGCCGCCCCTCGATCCCGCTGTCCGACGCCGCCTTGATCACCAACGCCCCCGAGGACCCCGGCCTGGGCCACGAGCTACGGGCCGAGCTCGCCACGGCCGACCGCGTCGACCTGCTGTGCGCCTTCGTCAAGTGGCACGGACTGCGGGTGCTGGAGGACTCCCTGCGGCAGGCCGCCGAACGGAACGTACCCATCCGCGTCATCACCACCACTTACATCGGCGCCACCGAGCGGCATGCGCTCGACCGCCTGGTGAAGCGCTTCGGAGCCGAGGTCCGGGTCAACTACGAACTGCGCTCCACCCGGCTGCACGCCAAGGCGTGGCTGTTCCGCCGCGACAGTGGCTTCGACACGGCCTACGTCGGCAGCTCCAACCTCTCACGTGCCGCCCTTCTGGACGGCCTGGAGTGGAACGTCAGGCTGTCGTCGGTGGCGACGCCCGCGGTGCTGAGGAAGTTCGAGGCGACCTTCGACTCCTACTGGAGCGATCCCGCCTTCGAGCCGTACGACCCGGACAGCGAGGCCGACGTCTCGCGGCTCGACGAGGCGCTCGCGCAGGCCGGGGGCAGGAGGCCGCAGGGCGACACCCAAGCCGTCACCCTCTCCGGACTGGAGGTCCGTCCCTTCCCGCACCAGCAGGACATGCTGGAACGGCTCCGGATCGAGCGCGCCGTCCACGGCCGCCACCGCAACCTGCTGGTAGCCGCCACCGGCACGGGCAAGACCGTCATGGCCGCCCTCGACTACCGGGCCCTGAGGCGTGAACTCGGGCGCGACCTCAGACTGCTCTTCGTCGCCCACCGCCAGGAGATCCTGGGGCAGTCGCTGCGCACCTACCGGGATGTGCTGGTCGACGGGAACTTCGGCTCACTGTTCACCGGCGGCGAGGTCCCCCGAGACTGGCGGCACGTCTTCGCCAGTGTCCAGTCGCTGTCGAGGCCCGCCGCCCTGGCCCGTCTGGCGCCGGACCACTTCGACGTCGTGGTGATCGACGAGTTCCACCACGCCACGGCCGCCACCTACCGGCGCGTCATCGACCACTTCCGGCCCGCCGAGCTCCTAGGGCTGACCGCCACCCCGGAGCGCATGGACGGGCGCAACGTCCAGGACGAGTTCTTCGGCGGCCGGATCGCAGCCGAGCTGCGGCTGTGGGAGGCGCTGGAGAACGAACTACTCTCCCCCTTCCACTACTTCGGCGTCGCCGACATCACGGATCTTGAGTCGGTCACCTGGAAGCGCGGGGCGTATGACACCGGCGAGCTCGACAACCTCCTCACCGGCAACCACGCCCGGGCCAGGCTCATCGTCGCCGCCGTGATCGACAAGGTGGCCGACCCCCGCTCGATGCGGGCACTGGGCTTCTGCGTCTCCGTCCGGCACGCGCACTTCATGGCGGAATTCTTCAACCGGGCCGGCCTCAACGCGAGAGCCGTCGACGGCTCCACCCCTGACTCCGAGCGCGCTGAGGCTCTGGCATGCCTGCGTGACGGCAGAATCCAAGTGCTCTTCTCCGTCGACCTGTTCAACGAAGGGGTAGACATCCCCGACGTCGACACCCTGCTGCTCCTACGCCCCACCTCCAGCGCCACCGTCTTTCTCCAGCAGCTTGGACGCGGACTGCGCCGTACACCGGACAAGGCCGTGCTCACCGTACTGGACTTCATCGGCCAGCACCGCCGGGAGTTCCGCTTCGAGGAGCGGTTCCGCGCGCTGACCGACCTCGGCCGCACCAGACTGCTCCGCCATGCCGAGGAGGACTTCCCCCAGCTCCCCTCCGGCTGCCAGATCGTCCTCGACCGCAAGTCGAAGGAACGCGTCCTGGAGAACATCCGGAGCAACATCACCGTCAACGCCACCCGGCTCGCCCGCGAGATCGCCTCCTACGCCGAGCCCCGCCTCGGCTCCTACCTCCGTGAGAGTGGACGGGAGCCCAGGGACCTGTATCGGGGGAAGAACTCCTGGACCGGTCTGCTGCGCCGCGCCGGACTCCTGTCCACAGCGGCGCCGGACGGAGAGACCGAGCTGCTCAGGCGCGCTTCGGCCTTCCTGCACGTGGACGACCCCGAGCGGGTGGCCGCCTACGCCCGTCTGCTCGCCGACGATGCTCCGGGCTACGCGTCGTTGTCTCCGAGGGAGCAGGTGTACGCCCGGATGTTGTTCTTCTCCCTGTGGCCGGGCGGCGGAGGCTTCGACGACTACGGGGAAGGGCTGGAGTCCCTGCGCGGGCAGACCGCGTTCCGCGACGAGGTGCGCCAGCTCCTGGAGTACAACCTGGAGCACACCGGGCACTATCCGATCCCGCTCGACGGCCCACACGCCTCCGTCCCCTTGACCGTCCACGCCTTCTACAACCGCGAGGAGATCCTGACCGCCCTGTGCCAGGCGGGCCTGGACGGTCTCAGGCCGGTCAACTTCCGCGAAGGGGTTCGCTGGTGCGAGGACCTACGCACCGACGCCCTGCTCGTCACGCTGGAGAAGGACGAGAAGGACTTCTCCCCGCAGACGCGGTACAAGGACTACGCCCTGAGCCAGGAGCTTTTCCACTGGGAGTCCCAGAGCACCACCTCCGAGGCATCCCCCACCGGGCGGCGTTACCAGCGCCACCGGGAGCTCAGCACTCATGTCCTGCTCTTCGCGCGCCGTTTCAAGACGACGGACATAGGCGGTCCGGGGCCATGGATGCTGCTGGGTCCGGCCGAGTACGTGTCCCACAAGGGCAGTCGGCCGATGGGCGTCGTGTGGCGCCTCGCCCACCCCCTGCCGGCGGATGTGTGGACGCACACGGCCGTCGCGAGCGGTGCGTGACCGCCACGGCCGTCAGTTCCACTGGCTGGTCTCCGCCGCCATCGCCTCGAAGCGCGTCTGTGCGTGGTCGAGTGCGGTGTCCGGGTCGTGGCCGTGGGCGCGGAGCCAGTGAAGGACATCCGCGATCAGTCGTACGGCCGCGTCCTCGGTGGCGACGTCGGCCAGACGGCCGGATACCGGCTCCGTGCGGCCGTAGAGGCTGAGGAGCACGTCGGCTCCGATTGGGCACGGGTCTTGGGGCAGGCGCTGCGGGGCGCCGGGGACGGTGTCCAGCTCGCACCAGATGGCCTTGCCGCCCGCGTGGAGGGCGACGCCCCAGTCGGCGGCCACCGCGTCGAGCAGCGCCATGCCGCGTCCCGACTCCGCGTCGTCCGAGACCGGGAGGAGGACAGGGATCCGGTGGGGCTCCGGGTCAGTCAGCTCGATGCGCAGACGCCCCCCGCGAGCCGAGAAGCGCAGTGTGATCGGCGTGCCTTCGCCGATGTGCAGGATGACGTTCGCGACCAGTTCGCTGACGCAGAGCTGCGCGGCGTCGGTGAGGGCCTCCAACTTCCAGAGCTCCAGGTAGGAGCAGGTCAACCGCCTCAGACGTGAGAGCTCCTCGGGCTGTGCCAGGAGGGGAACGGTCAGCCCGCCGCGCGGTACCGCGCACTTGTTCTTCAACATGCCTGCGACCTTTCCGGTATGCCGTCGTTGCTCTCTCAGAGTGACACTTTCATTCTCTTTATGAAACTCTCACTGAGTATTGACGGAAGCGTTCTCCCGGTCGCGCGCCCCTGGCGCACGCCGTGGTTGTTTCCACGCGACCGGGCCGTGCAGGCTCAGGGGGATCGACAGAGGAAGGCCGTGACCATGGCTGCTGGACCGACGACCCGACGCCGCCAACTGGGCGCCGCCCTCCGCCGTATGCGCGAGCGCAGCGGCCTCACACTGGAGGAGGCGGGTGCCCGCGTCGGCGTCTCCAAGGCGACGCTGAGCCGCTACGAGACCAAGGAGGGTCCGGTCAGGTGGCCGGTCGTGGATGCACTCTGCCGCCAGTACGGCGCCACCGACGAGGAACGCGAGGCGCTGGTCGAACTCGCCAAGGGAGCGAAGATCCAAGGGTGGTGGCGCTCGCTCGCCGACCCCGTCCCGGAGTCGATGAACCTCATGCTCACCCTTGAGGACGAGGTCGTGCGCGAGGACCACTACGCGAGCGTCTACGTTCCCGGACTCCTCCAGACCCGTGCCTACGCCGAGGCCGTGCACCGCGCCTCCGAGATGCGCTGCACGGAGCAGGAGGTGAGGCACATGGTCGACATCCGCATGAAACGGCAGGAGTTGCTGAGTCGGGAGGAGCCACCGCACATCTGGGCGGTGGTCGACGAGGCTGTGATCAGGCGGACGGTGGGCGGACGCGACACCATGCGGGAGCAGTTGCGGCACCTGCTCGCGTGCGCCGAGTCACCCCACGTCACAGTGCAGATCCTCCCGTTCGCGGCCGGGGCGCACGCGGCCGCGGTGGGGAGTTTCGTGGTGCTGGGCGGACCCACGCCCGCGCTGGACGTGGTCTACGTGGACATCCTCGGCGGCGGCCTGTTCATGGAGAAGCCGGAGGAACTGGAGCGCTATAGGTTGGCGTTCGAATACCTGCGGGCGCAGGCGCTGGACATCTCGGCGTCGGCGGCCACCATCGAACGAGCCTGCGAGGAGCTTTGATGCGACAGCAGTCCACAGGCGGCTGGACCGAGTGGTTCAAGTCCTCCCACAGCGGCGGCAGCGGGACCGAGTGCGTGGAGGCGGCGTACGGGCCGGGGAGGGTGGCCGTGCGGGACAGCAAGGGGGCGGGCGGCGGGCCCGTGCTGAGGTTTCCGGCGGGGGCGTGGGAAACGTTCCTGGGCGGTGTGAAGGCTCACGGCGGGTACGGGCGCGATCTCTGCTAGACAGGGCGCATGAGCCTCTACGAGATCCCCCTGCGCACCCTGACCGGCGAGCCCACCACCCTCGGCGAGCACCGGGGCAAGGTGCTGCTGGTCGTCAACGTCGCGTCCAAGTGCGGGCTGACCCCGCAGTACGAGGGCCTGGAGCGGCTGCAGAAGAAGTACGCCGACCGCGGGTTCACCGTGGTCGGCGTGCCGTGCAACCAGTTCATGGGCCAGGAGCCCGGCACCGCCGAGGAGATCGGCGCGTTCTGCTCGGCCACCTACGGCGTCACCTTCCCGATGCTGGAGAAGACCGACGTCAACGGGGACGGCAGGCATCCGCTCTACGCCGAGCTGACGGAGCTGGCCGACGCCGAGGGGCAGGCCGGGGACGTGCAGTGGAACTTCGAGAAGTTCCTCGTCGCGGCGGACGGCGCCCCCGTCGCCCGGTTCCGTCCGCGCACCGAGCCGGAGGCTGCGGAGGTCGTCGCCGCGATCGAGGAGCGGCTGCCCGCCTGACCGGAGGCGTTCCCTCCCGGCCGTGACCGGGTGGCCGGACCGCGCGGACCGGCCACCCGTTCGCCTTGACCTCAAGGCGACTTGAGATGTGAGCGTGGTTCCGCGAAGCGAGGAACACCCTGGCCGACGAGGAGGCACACCCATGCCCGCTATGCCCGTACACCCCGACCCCGCCCACCCCGACGCCGGAGCCGTCCTCATCAGCGCCTGGGACGTCGGCACACCCGAGCGGCAGCGGGCCGCGGCGGACGCCATCGCCGCCACCTGGGGCAGGCGGGAGTGGCCGACGCCGGACATCCTGTCGTACGGCGTCTACGCCGGGACCGACGGCCGGACTCTGCTGCACTACTCCCAGTGGACGGACGAGGAGGCGTACGAGGAGTACGTACGCACCCACCGTCAGGACCGCAACGACGAGATCGACGACGCGGTGCCCGGGATCGAGCGGCTGCGCCTGGCGCGCACCCGGCGCTACCGCAGCCTGCCCGAGGGGCCCGAGGAGCGGGAAGGGGCCGGGCGGCGGCCCGAGCCGGGGTGCGTGGTGGTCGTGGAGGTGGAGTTCGAGGGGCCCGACGAGGCGCGGCAGCGGGCGTGGGTGGACGCCGTGGCCGCCGCGATCGAGGACGACGGCGCCGGCGGGGGCCTGCCGCCCGGCGGCATCTCGGCCCACTTCCACCTGAGCACGGACGGCACACACGTGATCAACTACGCGGAGTGGGAGAGCGAGCGGGCGCACATCGCCGCGCTGGGGGCGCCGGGTGAGGGGATCGGCGGGCCGTCCCCGCTGTGGGACCGGGTGCGGGACTTCCCCGGGCTGGTGAGCAGTGACGTGGCACGCTACCGGCTGCTGTTCTCCGCCGCGCGCCCCGGGGAGCCGGCGGGACGGGCTGCGCGGTAGCCGTACACGGTGGAGGGGAACCGGCGGCCCCGGTGTCGGGGGGGATGAGTCACCGGGGCCGCCGGGGTGTGGGGGCCGGCGTGCGGCAGCGGAGTGCTTCGCGACGCCGGCCGGACGGGCCGGACAGGCGTCGTCAGATGGACTGGCCCTTGCTCCGCAGCCAGGTCAGCGGGTCGACCGGGTCGCCGCCGCCGGGACGGACCTCCAGGTGGAGGTGCGCGCCGGTGGAGTTGCCGGTGGAGCCGACGCGGCCGATGACGTCGCCGGTGGTCACCTTGCCGGTGGTGACGGTCATGGAGGACAGGTGGCAGTACCAGATCTCGGTGCCGTCGTCGAGCCTGAGGATGATGCGGTAGCCGTAGGAGCCCGCCCAGCCGGCCTCGGTGATCTCGCCGCTGTGCACCGCCTTGACCGGAGTGCCGGTGGGAGCGGCGAAGTCCAGGCCGGTGTGGTTGTTGGCCCACATCGAGCCGGACTGACCGAAGGTGGAGGTGAGCTGGTACGAGGTGAGGGGGAGGGTGTAGCTGGCCGCGAGCTTGGCCAGGCGCTCGGCCTCGGCCTTGCGTGCCGCCTCCTCGGCGGCCTTGCGCTCGCGCTCGGCCTCCTCCTCGGCGGCCTGGTCGGCGGCCTCCTCGGCCGCCCTCTCCGCTGCCTGGTCGGCGGCCTCCTCGAGCGCGGCCTGGGCGGCGCCGGTCTGCTGCCGGTCGGCCTGCTGGAGGATGCGTGCCCGCAGCGCCTCTCCGGCGTCCGCCGTCACGACGGTCGTGGTGGCCTCGGAGGTGTCCAGGCCGGCCTGGGTGACGGCGCCGCCGAAGGGGTCGGCGCTCTCCGCCGGGGAGGCGGAGTCGCCGTCGTGGCTGTCGGAGACGAGACCGCCGACGACGGGGATGCCCTCGGCGACCGCGCCGAGGTCGACGTCCGGCATGGAGACGGCGAGGGGCGACTTGTCCTTGGCGGTGGCCATACCGCCCGCGCCGACGGCGGCGATCACACCGACGCCGAGGACGGCTCCGCTGCGGGCCATGCCGTTGCGCTGCTTGACGACGCGGTGCCGGCCGCGGACCGGGCGGACGGAGTCCTCGGTCGGGTTCCACACCGGCTGGTCGCCGTCGCCTTCCGGACCGAACGGGGCGAAAGCGGCGGTGTGCGGGTCGTACGAGACCTCGGGGGCCGGACTGCTGGACGCCACGGAGGCGCTCTCCTTTCCTTCCTTCTCGCCTACCGGGTTAGCTGACGGGTTCGGAGCAGGAAGGTCTCCTACGGATCCACGCGGACGGGCCGCATGGGTCCGATTCACCCCAATTGGTGGTTCCCCGGTTCCCTGGGCGCGTCCTCGCTGTTGACGGGGTTGCGCGTACGGGATTCGGCGACGGCGCACGGTGCCGCCCTCTTTGGCGACAGTGACGACCGCGCTGCGTTATCGAACGTTAATAGAGGTGCGCTCCGGTTTCCAAGTCCCCTCTTGGAACATGGGGCTTTCTTGACGGAGGACTATCGGGGCACCAGTGGGCCAAATCGGGCGATTCGACCGCCGGATCGGCCCATGAGACGCATGCCACACCATCTGACGTTGCCTCAGTTGTTATGCGGAGGGGCGCACGTCGACTACGGAAGGTGACCGCCGGCCGGAGGTGCCGGACCCTCCGGGTCGCGCATGACCGCCAGCAGCGCCATGTCGTCGCTCTGGTGCCCGCCGGTGTGCGCGTCGACCTCCGCGAGGAGGTGGTCGAGCAGGTCCGCCGGACCGGTGAGGGGCAGCAGCCACGGCGGGCGGCCGATGACGGGGACAGCGCGGATACGGGCCCTGCCGCCGCCCGTCTCCTGCCGCCTGTCGCCCCGCACCCTTCCGATCCCCCCGACGCCCGGCGTCCCGGCGATTCGATCAAGGACCGGCCGGACGGCACGGGTCCCTGGACGTGGACGCGGGGACGCGGGGACGGCTAAGCCCCGCGTGCGGCGAGCGCGCGGCGCACCCCGTACGAGGCCGCGCCGACCGCCAGCACTGCCGCCCCCGAGACCACCGAGGCGAGCGGCAGGGCGAAGGCCAGCACCACGCACCCGGCCAGCCCCACCACCGGCACGATCCGCGGCGGTCGCCCCTCGCCGGGGCCCAGGGTCAGGGCGGAGGCGTTGGCGATCGCGTAGTAGGCCAGGACCCCGAAGGAGGAGAAGCCGATCGCGCCGCGCAGGTCCGCCGTGGCGGCCACCACCGCCACCACCGCGCCGACCGCCAGCTCGGCGCGGTGCGGCACGCCGAAGCGCGGGTGCACGGCGGCCAGCGCGGACGGAAGATGGCGGTCGCGGGCCATCGCCAGGGTGGTGCGGGAGACGCCGAGGATCAGCGCCAGCAGCGAGCCCAGCGCCGCCACCGCCGCTCCGGCCCGCACCACCGGGACCAGTTCCGGTGCGCCCGCCGCACGCACCGCGTCGGCCAGCGGGGCGGTCGTCCGGCCCAGCGCGTCGCCGCCCAGCACGGCGAGCAGCGCGACCGCGACGGCGGCGTAGACGACCAGGGTGATGCCCAGCGCCACCGGGATCGCCCGGGGGATGGTGCGGGCCGGGTCGCGCACCTCCTCGCCGAGGGTGGCGATGCGCGCGTAGCCGGCGAAGGCGAAGAACAGCAGGCCCGCCGCCTGGAGCACCCCGCCGGGCGAGACGTCCCCGGAGGAGCCCGCCCCGTCCGGGGACGGCCAGAAGACCGGCCGGGCGGCGTCCGTCCCGCCGGAGGTCAGGCAGACGACCACGACGGCGGCCAGCACCGCCAGGACGACCGTCACGATCGCGCGGGTCAGCCAGGCGGTCTTCCGCACGCCCGCGTAGTTCACCGCCACCAGCGCCACCACCGCCGCGACCGCGACCGCCCGCGCCTGTCCGGGCCACACGTACAGGCCCACCGTCAGGGCCATCGCCGCGCACGAGGCGGTCTTGCCGACCACGAAGCCCCAGCCGGCCAGATGACCCCAGAACTCCCCCAGCCGCTCGCGGCCGTATACGTAGGTGCCCCCGGATTCCGGGTAGCGGGCGGCCAGCCGGGCCGAGGAGGTCGCGTTGCAGTACGCGACCACCGCCGCCAGCGCCAGGCCGAGCAGCAGGGCGGCCCCGGCCGCGCGGGCCGCCGGGGCGAAGGCCGCGAAGACGCCCGCGCCGATCATCGACCCCAGGCCGATCACCACCGCGTCGCCGGTGCCCAGCCGCCGCCGCAGCCCGGGCGCCTCCCGTGCGCCCCCCGCCGTCCCGCCCATCCCTGTCCCCTCCCGTGGGTGTGCCCGTGCCGTCCGCGCCGGCGGACAGCCGGCCGCACCGGACGCTACCGCCACAGGGCCCGTCCCCGCTCCCGGTGCCACCGCCGGGCGGGGCGGGGGTACGGGGGGCGGACAGCCGACGGCGGCGCGGAAGCCGTCCGCGCCGCCGTGGGGCCGGGCACCGCCCGCCGCTCAGGCCAGGATCTTCTCCTTGGCCCGCTGGTACTCGCCCTCGGTGAGGTCCCCCTTCGCCTTGAGCTCGGAGAGCCTGGCCAGCTGGTCGACTCCGGAACCGCCGCCGGTACCGGCGGCGGTTCCCGCGGTCTCGCGGATGTAGGTGTCGAAAGCCTCCCTCTCCGTCCTGGCCCGCCGCGTCTCGCGCTCGCTCATGCCCTTGCCGCGGGCGACCAGGTAGACGAGGACCCCGAGGTATGGGAGGAGGATCACGAAGACGAGCCAGCCGGCCTTGCCCCAGCCGCTCAGTTCGTGGTCGCGGAAGACATCGGTGATGACCTTGAACAGCAGGATCAGCCACACGACCCACAGGAAGAACCACAGGAAGGTGAGGAACGCCCCCAGCACCGGATAGTCGTAGGCCATGTACAGGTACCCGTCCATCGCTCCACCTCACGGTCGGACGGTCGCTCCGACCGGACACCCCCGGTTCCCGGGTCGGCACGGCTGTCGTGTTCTGTTCACCGCCGGAGCACGTCCCTCCCCGGAACACCGCCCGGCCACTCTCACAGGGCCGGACGGGCGTTTTCGCGCGCTTTCGGCTCTCTCGTTCAGTATTGCGCTCCCCATCGGCCGCGCAACACGGCACCCGCTCGGGCGCGGCCGCCTCAGCGGCCGGCACGGCGGCGGGACCGCTGCAGGGAGATGACGAGGATCGCGAGCACCAGGACGCCGATCCCGACGAACAGCAGGTAGAACAGCCCCTCCACGACCGCGCCGAGCACTCCCAGCACGGCCGCGACGAGAAGCAGGAACAGGAAGAACCCCATGCCGTGGACGCCTCCTTCACACTGTTCGGGCGCGGCCGGTCAGCCGCGCGCCAGCCTGCGCTCGCCTCCGGCGCCGGGGCGGTAGGGGATGCCGTAGTGCCGGAAGACCGGCTCCTCCCCCTCGGCGGGCAGCACGTCGTCGGTGCCGATGGAGGGGGCCTTCTTCACCAGTGCCTTGCCGTACCGCACCCTGAGGTGGTCCGGACCGGCGACCGCCTCGTCCAGGGGCACGAACACCAGGCGCTGACGGGTGGGCAGTCCGACCCGGACGGTGACCATGACGGGCTCGTCGGTCGCCGTGTCGGTGTAGACCGCCTCGAGCGGGCCGACCTTGTGCCCGTCCGCGTCGACGACGTCGCGGCCGCGCCACTCTCGGATGTCTGCTGGACGGATCATGCGCTCAGCTCCCTGGGCGGACGGTCCGGACGGCGCGTCCGCGCCGCGTCCGAGCCGTTTTCCGGGCTCAGGGTGCGGGTTCCCGTCTCCGCGGGCCCCACACCTGCCGTACGGCGCGCTCACCGCCGCACCGGGCCCCGGAAACACCGGAACCCCCGCCGACGCAGGTCGGCGGGGGTCCTGGCCCCGAGGGGTCCGGTAGGCCGTGTGGGACTCGAACCCACAACCAATGGATTAAAAGTCCACTGCTCTGCCAATTGAGCTAACGGCCCGCCCCCCGAAGCATAGCCCGGAGAGGCGCCGCGCTTCGAAGGCATTGGCACAGTGTGACGGCACGTCGCGTCGTATCCGCGCCCGGACGGCCGGGCGCACTCAGGCGGGCGGAGCTCGGAAGCGGACGCGGAGGCCGGAAGGGGGGGGGGGGGGGGGGGGGGGGGCGGCGGGGGGGGCGCGGGGGCCGGTGGGCCCGGGCCCGGAGCAGTGCTCCGGGCCGGGCCCTCAACTGGTCTGTCCGGCTCAGCCGTTGCGCTTCCAGCGCGGCTTGTCCGAGCGGCGGTCGAACGAACGGCCGCCGCCGCGGTGGTCGCCGCCCTGGTGCCCGCCGCGCTGGTCGCCGCCGCCGCGGTGGTCGTCGCGGCGACCGTAGGGGCGGCGGTCGTCACGGTCGCGGTCGCGGTTGAAGGGACGGCGGTCGTCACGGTCCCGGTTGAAGGGACGGTCGCCGCCGCCGCGGTGGCCGAACTCGCGCCGGTCGTTGTCGCGGCGGAAGCCGCCCCGGTCGTCACGGCGGTCGCGGTTGAACGGACGGCGCTCACCGCGCTCACCGCGGTCGTCGCGCCGGTCGCGGTTGAACGGGCGCCGGTCGCCGCGCTCACCGCGGTCGTCACGGTCCCGGTCCCGGTCCCGGCCGTAGGGGCGGCGGTCGTCACGGTCGCGGTCCCGGCGGAAGTTGCCCCGGTCGTCGCGGCGCTCGTACGACCGCTCCTCGCGCGCCCGGCGTGCCTCGGCCTCGGCCTTCGCCTCCGCCGCGTCGGCCTCGGCGGTGAACTCGGCCACCGCCGCCTCGGTCGCCTCGGCGACCGCGGCCACGGCCGCCTCCGGGTCGTCGCCCCGCTCGCGGGCGGCACGGGCCGACAGCTTGTCGGCCTCCTCGCGCAGCTCGGCGGCGCGGCGCTGCGCGCGCTCCAGCTGCCGGGTGACCTCGGCCACCTCGCGCTCGGCCTGCTTGGCGGCGTTCAGCGCCGACTCGGCCTGCACCTCGGTCAGCGACCGGGCGCCGGTGATCTCCACCACATCCTCGTCGAAGGCGTCGCCGCGGCCGATGACGTGGCGCGAGGCGTCCACGCCCGCGTCCTCCATCAGCCGGAAGATCTGCCGCCGCTGGTGCGGCAGCGCCAGCGAGACGACCGTGCCGGAGCGGCCCGCGCGGGCGGTGCGGCCGGAGCGGTGCAGGTAGTCCTTGTGGTCGCCGGCCGGGTCCACGTTGAGCACCAGGTCGATGTCGTCGACGTGGATGCCGCGCGCGGCGACGTCGGTGGCGACCAGCACGTTGACGCGGCCGTCCTTGAAGTCGGCCAGCGTCCGGGTGCGCAGGCCCTGCGTCATGCCGCCGTGCAGCGCGTCCGCCCGCACGCCCGCCTCGCGCAGCTGCTCGGCCACGCGGTCGGCGCCGAGCTGGGTGCGGACGAAGACGATGGTGCGGCCCTTGCGCGCGGCGATGGCGGCGGTGACCGGCGCCTTGTCGCGCGGCTTCACGATGAGCACGTGGTGGCTCATCGTCGTGACCGCGCCCTGGGCGGCGTCCACCTCGTGGTGGACGGGGTCGACGAGGTAGCGGCGCACCAGGGTGTCGATCTCGTTCTCCAGCGTGGCGGAGAACAGCATCCGCTGGCCGCCGGCCGGCACCAGGTCGAGCAGCTCGGTGACCTCGGGCAGGAAGCCCAGGTCGGCCATCTGGTCGGCCTCGTCCAGGATCGCGGTCTCCACGTCGTCCAGCGAGCAGGAGCCGCGGTTGATCAGGTCGCGCAGCCGGCCCGGGGTGGCGACGAGGATGTCGACGCCGCGCTCCAGGGCGGAGATCTGGTTGCCCATCGAGGTGCCGCCGCAGACGACCTTCAGCTTCAGGCCGAGGACGTCGCCGTACGGCTGGAGCGCGTCACTGACCTGCATGGCCAGCTCGCGGGTGGGGGTGAGGATGACGCCGCGGGGGCGCTTGCGCTCGGTCCGCCCGCCGGCCAGGCGGGCCAGCAGCGGCAGGCCGAAGCTGAGCGTCTTGCCGGAGCCGGTGCGGCCGCGGCCGAGGACGTCCTTGCCCGCCAGCGCGTCCGGGATGGTCGCGGCCTGGATCGGGAACGGGACGGTGACGCCGTTGTGCGCGAGCTTGCGGACGATCTCGCCCGGCAGACCGAGGTCGGCGAACGTGGTCGTCGGCTCGTCCTCGGGCAGAACGACGTCAGGGGTGGTTACAGTCATGCGGAAACAAACCTCTCGGAAGTCACATGGCACGCGCCCGCAACTCCGTGTTTTCGCATAAGACCGCCTCGATGCGGTCAGCCACGGCTCAGGTGAGGAACGCGCCACACGGCGCGCTGCTGATTCACGGCGCCGGGCAAATGGGAGCAAACGATCTGCCACCATACGACCTCCCCTCCCCGAGCGCAAATCTCTTGTCCGCGCTGCCGATGGGGTGGTGAGGAACGGCGGTGGCGACCGCCTGCGGGGAAGTCTACCGGTCCACGGGGCCGAAGCGTTCACCCGAGGGGTGCGGGCCGCCGGTTCCGTGGACGTCGTACGGGGAGTGAACGACGGACGGCTCCCCGTTCATTCCGTACCGCGCCGACGGCCGGGAGGCCCTCTCGGCACCGGCCTCCGCCCTCTCGTCGGGGCCGTCCTCCGCGCCGCCGTCCCCGCCGCCGCCATCGCCGTCACCCCCGCCGGCGCCTCCCCCGGTGTCACCGTCCCCTCCGCCGCTCCCCTGCGACGGGGTGGGCCGGGCGGGCGGGGGCGTGGGGTCCGGGGGCGGTGGCGCGGCGGTGCGCGAAGGGGCGGCCGGGTCGGTCGTCCGCCCCCCACCTCTGCCCGAACTCGCCGACGCGGTGGGTTTCTTCGGCCTCGGAGCGCCCGTCGAAGGGACCGCGAAGGACGGCGAGGAGGAGGCCGACGGGCCGGACAACCGCTTCGAGGGTCCGTCCTCCCCGTCCCCGCCCTTCCTCCCGTCCTGCCCTCCGCGGTCCGTCCCCCGTTCCCCGCCTCCGCCGCGCGGAGCGACCCCGCTGCCCGGCCGCGGGTCGCCGGCGTCCCGGGAGACCCGGTGCCCGGCCGGCTGCCGGCCGCCGCCCTCCTCCTCGCCCCCGGAGGAGCCGACCGTCATACAGCCGCCGAGGGCGGCCAGCAGCAGGGCGCCGGCGGCCGTACGGGCGGCCCCGCGGGCGTGCTCCCGGGCCCGCTCGTGACGGGTGGGTTCGCGTGCGGGCTCGCGGGCGGACTCACGTTGGACGGGACTGGACGGGCGCACGGGCGGCACCTCCGGGAGGCGGAGTTCGAAGCGGGCTCCTCCTGCCCAACTCCCCTCAGCCCGACAGGTAACGCGTCAGCTCCAGTCCCGCCCACACCGCGCCCAGGGCGACCGGCGGCGTGACGGCCGCGTTCACCAGCGCCGCCCGCCCGTGGCCGCGCTCGGCCAGCCGCAGCGTCTCGTAGGAGAAGGTGGAGTACGTCGTCAGCGCGCCGCACAGCCCCGTGCCGAGCAGCGCGGCGGCCCCCGGCCCCGCCGCCCCCGCCCCGACGGCACCGGCCACCAGGCCCAGCAGCAGGCTGCCGGCGGCGTTGACCGTGGTGGTGCCCCAGGGGAAGACCGACTCGTACCGCGACTGCACCGCGCGGTCCACCGCGTACCGCAGGCACGCGCCCGCCGCGCCGCCGAGCGCCACCAGGAGCCAGTTCACCGCGCCACTCACCGCGCCACCGCCGCCCGGGTCGCGGCGGTGGCCGCCCACACGGCGCCGAGGGCGGCGGCCGGGGTGGCGCCCAGGTACAGCAGTGCGGTGCCCGCGACGCCCTCCTCCAGCAGCCGTACGGCGTCCAGCGCGTACACGGAGAAGGTGGTGAAGCCGCCCAGTACGCCCGTGCCCAGGAAGGGCCGTGCCAGGGGGTGACGCGCCCACGCCCCGCCGGGCTTCTCCAGCAGCGCCATCAGCACGCCGATCAGCGCGCACCCGGCGGTGTTGACGGCGAGCACGGCCCAGGGGAGCCCGCCGGGCGCGGCGGGCCACGGCAGTGTGAGGGCGTACCGGGCGCAGGCTCCGAGCGCACCGCCCGCCGCGACGGCGGCGAGGACGGCCACCGCGTGCGCCCCGGCGGTCTCGGCGCGCTGGGCGGGTACGCGCAGATCGACGTCCGGGTCGACCGGCCCGTCCCCGGAGCCCTCGGCCGGTCCCTCCCCGGAACCCTCCCGAGAGCCTCCGCTCACGCGTATCCCAGGTCGTGCAGCCGCTCGTCGTCGATGCCGAAGTGGTGGGCGATCTCGTGCACCACGGTGATCTCCACCTCCTCGACGACCGTTTGGCGGTCACCGCCGCCGCGTTCGCACATCCGCAGGGTGGGCCCGCGGTAGACGGTGATCCGGTCCGGCAGGACGCCCGCGTACCACTCGCCGCGCTCGGTCAGCGGTGTGCCCTCGTAGAGTCCGAGCAGTTCGGGATCCTCCGCGGGCGGCTCGTCCTCCACGAACACCGCCACGTTGTCCATGAGCCGCGTCAGCTCCGGAGGGATCCGGTCGAGCGCCTCGGCCACCAGTTCCTCGAACTCCTCGCGCGTCATCTCCAGCACGCGCCCATTGTCCGCCACGGCACGCGGACGGCGCACGGGACGGTGTACCGGGCGGCGGCGGGTGGACGCCGTGCGGCCGCCGCATAGTCGGCCCCCCGGCGGGCATATGGCACGGCATGAGCCGAGAACCCCTCCGGCCCCGCCGGGCCGCAGCCGTTCCCCGTGCTCTGCGGCGCGCCCTGCGGCGCCGCCCCCGGGCGCACCGGCCCGCGCCGGCGCGTTCCCTGGGCCACACCCCGCACCCGTACGCCCGCGCGTTCGCGCTGGCCGCCGTCACCCTGCTCGGCGCCTGGCTGGGGCTGCTCGTCCTGGGCGGCGTGAAGGCGGACGTGGGGCCGGTGGACACCCGGATGTCGCTGCGCCCCTCGCTGACCGGGGGCACCGAGATCGGCGTGCCGCCGCTCGGCGCGCTCGAACTGGACAGCCACCTCGCCCCGCTCGCCCTGGACGTCGACATCGACCAGCTCGACCCCGAGCGCGCCCAGGCCCTGGTGGACCGCCCGGAGCGGATCAGCGGCCTGGAGGAGCGGATCACCCGCGATGTGCGCTCCGGCACACGGGACCTGGCGGTGAAGGCGTCCGTCGCGGTGGTCGCCGGCGCCACCGCGCTCGGTCTGGCCGTCTACCGGCGCCCGCGGCGCGCGCTCGCGGCGGGCGGCCTCGCACTCGCGCTCCTGGCGGCCTCCGGCGCGAGCGCCTACGCGACGTGGAACCCGAAGTCGCTGCTGGAGCCGAGGTTCTCCGGGCTGCTGGCCAGCGCGCCGAGCGTGGTGGGCAACGCGCGCAGCATCGTCACCGAGTTCGACGTCTACCAGCAGGAGCTGGCACGCCTGGTCACCAACGTCACCAAGCTCTACGACGCCGCCTCCACCCTCCCCGCCTACCAGCCGGATCCCAGCACCATCCGCGTGCTGCACGTCTCCGACATCCACCTCAACCCGGCCGCGTGGCACATCATCAAGTCGCTGGTCGAGCAGTACGACATCGACGTGATCATCGACTCGGGCGACACCATGGACCACGGCACCGCGGCCGAGAACGGCTTTCTGGACCCGGTCGAGGACCTCGGCGCGCCGTACGTGTGGGTGCGCGGCAACCACGACTCGCTCACCACCCAGGAGTACATCGAGGAGCTGGACAACACCCACGTCCTGGACGACGGGGAGCCGGTGACCGTGGGCGGCCTGCGGATCGCGGGCATCGGCGACCCGCAGTTCACCCCGGACCGCTCGGTGGTCGCCAAGGGCGACCCGGCCGAGCGCGTCGCGGGCCGGAGACTGGCCGCCTCGCTGCGCAGGAGCGAGGCGGCGGGCGAGCCGGTGCACATCGCCGCCGCGCACAACCCGATCGCGGCCCAGCAGACGGACGGCGACGTGCCCCTGGTGCTGTCCGGCCACATACACCGGAGGGAGACGCGGGTGATGGAGGAGGGCACCCGGCTGATGATCGAGGGCTCCACGGGCGGCGGCGGACTGCGGGCCGTGGAGGGCGACGAGCCGGAGAGGGTGATGGCCTCGGTGCTCTACCTGGACCAGGACACCAAGCGGCTCCAGGCCTGGGACCAGATCACCCTGGGCGGTCTGGGCCTGACGACGGCCGAGGTCAGCCGCCATCTGCCGGAGGACGTGGAGCCGGGCGCCTCCCCCTCCCCGTCCGGCCCGCCGTCCGAGTCCCCCTCCGGCTCCCCGGAGCCCTCCCCGTCCGGCCCGCCGTCACCCTCCCGGTCCCCGTCGCCGCAGCCCTCCGGTTAGCCCGTACCGGCGCCACCGGAAATCCGTTTTGGCGATCCGCACCGGCATCCCATATGCTTCTCACGTCCCCGACGCGCTGGGAAGCGCCCAGGTGGGCCATCAGCCCTCATCGTCTAGTGGCCCAGGACGCCGCCCTTTCAAGGCGGTAGCACGGGTTCGAATCCCGTTGGGGGCACGCACAACCTGTGCGAGACTGGTGCTCGTACATCGCTTGGTCCTGTGGAGCAGTTTGGAGTGCTCGCCACCCTGTCAAGGTGGAGGCCGCGGGTTCAAATCCCGTCAGGACCGCTGCGGCTGGGTAGCTCAGTTGGTACGAGCGTCCGCCTGAAAAGCGGAAGGTCGCCGGTTCGACCCCGGCCCCAGCCACCGCAGGTGAAAGCCCCGATCCGGGTCTCCCGGACCGGGGCTTTCACCTTCTCACGCCGGCCCCGTACGCCGACGCCGCCGCGTTCGCTCCGGTTGCGTGCCCGGCGCCCCCGTCCGCTCGGTCAGGAGCCGCCGTCCCGGCCGCCCGGGTGGCGGTGGCGACGGAGCCAGAAGACGGCGCAGGAGGCGACCGCCCAGGCGGCCAGCACCAGGTAGGGCTGTGCGTGCGGATAGCCCGGGAAGTACACGGCCGTGTGCTGGGCGTTGACGGAGGCCCCCGGCGGGAGCCAGCGGCCGATGGTGCCCAGCGGTGAGGGCAGCAGCGGCCAGGAGACCGCTCCTCCGGAGGAGGGGTTGCCGATGAGGACCATCAGGCCCCAGGTGGGGAGCATCGCCCAGCGGCCGATCAGGGCCTGGAACATGGTGAAGACCATGCCCGAGGTGAACATGGTCAGGGCGAGGATCATCCAGGAGTGGACGAAGGGGAAGTCGACCGCGTTCAGCAGCCAGTCCACGGCCGCGGCGATGGCGAAGCCGCCGAGCAGCGAGTAGGCGGCCGTGAAGGCGATCCGTTCGGAGGGGTTCAGAGCCTTCGCGTGGACGCTCATCTGGATGGCCCCGATGAAGCCGGTGACCACCGCCGCGAGGGTGACGTAGAAGAGGGCCAGGCCGCGCGGGTCGCCCGGGTCCAGCGGTTTGGCGTCCCGTACCTCCACCCGCAGCCCGGTCTCCTCGCCCACCGACCGGGCGGCCTCGGTCAGCAGCTCGGCGACGGAGGCGCCCGAGGCGCTGGAGACCTCCAGCGCGGGCCTCTCCCGGCCGGGGCCGGCGGGGATGCGCAGCACGGCGAAGACCCTCTGCGACTCCAGGGCCTCGTCGGCCGCCGCGGCGGTGGGGTACTCGCGCGGCTCCAGGGAGGAGCGCAGGTCCTCGCCCACGGCGTCGGCGAAGGCATCCACGCGGTCCCGCCAGGCCTCGGCGTCCCCGGTGGCGCCGACGACCGCCACGGGGACGCGGCGCGGGGTGGGATCGGCCATGGCGTAGGTGTACGAGCCGGCGAAGAGCCCGGCCGCGGCGGCGATGAGCAGCGACAGCACGGTGGCGGGCAGGAAGGGCGAATCCCCGAAGCTCCGCCACGGCCCGGCGGCGCCCCCTGCCCGGCGGCCCTCTCCGCTTCCCTCCCCGGCGCGGGCATCATGAGAGCCGTGCGCGGTGCGCGAGCCGTCAGGACCTCCGGGACCGCCAGGGCCGTCGGGGAGGGGGTGGTGCCGGTCGTTCATGCGCTCACCCTAGACAGTCATTCCACCCATAACACCGCATGCCGGTCACGAGGAGCGGTGAATTGATTCGCCCGGCACTCGGTGCGGGTGCGATCCTGGAGTCCGTATGTCCACTGTGTCTGATCCCAGCCTCCCCGCCGTCCTGGAGCGACTGCCCGAGCTGATGCTGCGCGACCAGCAGCGACTCGGCCGCCGTCTGGAGGGCACCCGCCGCATCCGCAAGCCGGAGGCGCGGCGTGCCGTGCTCGCGGAGATCGCCGCCGAGGTCGAGCAGGCCGAGCTGCGCGTGGCCGCCCGGCGGGACGCCGTCCCCGCCATCGACTACCCCGACCAGCTCCCCGTCAGCCAGAGGAAGGACGAGATCCTCCGGGCGATCCGGGACAACCAGGTCGTGATCGTCGCGGGCGAGACCGGCTCCGGCAAGACCACCCAGATCCCCAAGATCTGCCTGGAGCTCGGGCGCGGGGTGAAGGGGCTGATCGGGCACACCCAGCCGCGCCGGATCGCGGCCCGCACGGTGGCCGAGCGCGTCGCCGAGGAGCTGCGCACTCCGCTGGGCGAGGCGGTGGGCTGGAAGGTCCGCTTCACCGACCAGGTGGGCGAGGACACCCTGGTCAAGCTGATGACGGACGGCGTCCTGCTGGCCGAGATCCAGACCGACCGCGAGCTGCGCCGGTACGACACGATCATCATCGACGAGGCGCACGAGCGCAGCCTCAACATCGACTTCCTGCTGGGCTACCTCGCCCGGCTGCTGCCCCGCCGCCCGGACCTCAAGGTCGTCATCACCTCCGCGACGATCGACCCCGAGCGCTTCTCCCGCCACTTCGGCGACGCCCCCATCGTGGAGGTGTCCGGCCGTACGTATCCGGTGGAGGTCCGCTACCGGCCGCTGCTGGAGGAGGAGGGCGACAGCCCCGACCGGGACCAGGTCACCGCGGTCTGCGACGCGGTCGACGAGCTCCAGGCCGAGGGACCGGGCGACATCCTGGTCTTCCTCTCCGGCGAGCGGGAGATCCGCGACACCGCCGACGCGCTCAACAGGAAGAACCTGCGCTCGACCGAGGTGCTGCCGCTGTACGCGCGGCTGTCGCACGCCGAGCAGCACCGGGTCTTCCAGCGGCACACCGGGCGGCGGATCGTGCTGGCCACCAACGTCGCCGAGACCTCGCTGACCGTCCCCGGCATCAAGTACGTCATCGACACCGGCACCGCCCGCATCTCCCGCTACAGCCACCGCACCAAGGTCCAGCGGCTGCCGATCGAGCCGGTCTCGCAGGCCAGCGCCAACCAGCGCAAGGGCCGCTGCGGCCGCACCTCGGACGGCATCTGCGTCCGGCTGTACTCCGAGGAGGACTTCCTCTCCCGGCCGGAGTTCACCGACCCGGAGATCCTGCGCACCAACCTGGCCTCCGTCATCCTCCAGATGACCGCCGCGGGGCTCGGCGAGATCGAGCGCTTCCCCTTCATCGACCCTCCGGACCACCGCAGCATCAAGGCCGGTGTGCAGCTGCTGGAGGAGCTGGGCGCGCTCGACCCGAATCAGAAGGACCCGCGCAGGCGCCTGACGGAGACGGGCCGGAAGCTGGCGCGGTTCCCCGTCGACCCGCGGCTGGCGCGGATGGTGCTGGAGGCCGACCGCAACGGCTGCGTCCGCGAGGTCATGGTGATCGCCGCGGCGCTGTCCATCCAGGACCCGCGCGAGCGCCCCGCCGACAAGCAGCAGCAGGCCGACCAGCAGCACGCCCGTTTCCTGGGCCCCTCCTCCCCGAAGGCGGGCGGGGAGGGGGAGAACAGCGACTTCCTCGCCCTGCTCAACCTGTGGCGCTACGTACGCGAGCGGCAAAAAGAGCTGTCCTCCTCGGCCTTCCGCCGGATGTGCAGGTCCGAGTTCCTCAACTACCTGCGCATACGCGAGTGGCAGGACATCTACGCCCAGCTCCGCCAGGTCGCCAAGTCCATGGGCGTCCACCTGAACGACCAGGACGCGGACGCCGACCGCGTCCACCAGTCGCTGCTGGCGGGCCTGCTGTCGCACATCGGGCTCAAGGAGGTCAGGGAGAACGGGAAGGGCTCCCCGGGCGAGGGCGGGAGGGAGAGCGCGAAGGGCAACGAGTACCTGGGCGCGCGCGGCGCGAAGTTCGCCGTCTTCCCCGGCTCCTCGCTGTTCAGGAAGCCGCCGCGCTGGATCATGTCGGCCGAGCTGGTGGAGACCTCACGGCTGTGGGCGCGGGTCAACGCGAAGATCGACCCGGACTGGATCGAGCCGCTCGCCGGCCACCTGGTCAAGCGCACCTACAGCGAGCCGCACTGGGAGCAGAAGCAGGCGGCGGTGATGGCCTACGAGAAGGTGACGCTGTACGGCGTGCCCGTCGTGGCCCGGCGCAAGGTGAACTACGGGCGCATCGACCCGGAGACCTGCCGCGAGCTGTTCATCCGCAACGCCCTGGTGGAGGGCGACTGGCGCACCCACCACCGGTTCTTCCACGAAAACCGCAGGCTGCTGGGCGAGGTGGAGGAGCTGGAGCACCGGGCCCGCCGCCGCGACATCCTCGTCGACGACGAGACGCTGTTCGACTTCTACGACCAACGCGTCCCCGAACACGTCGTCTCCGGAGCGCACTTCGACTCCTGGTGGAAGCGCGAACGCCAGGAGGAGCCGGACCTGCTCAACTTCGAGAAGTCCATGCTCATCAACGAGCGGGCCGGGCAGGTCACCAAGGACGACTACCCCGACTCCTGGCACCAGGACAGGCTGCGTTTCCGGGTGACGTACCAGTTCGAGCCGGGCGCGGACGCCGACGGCGTCACCGTCCACATCCCCCTCCAGGTGCTCAACCAGGTCTCCTCCGAGGGCTTCGACTGGCAGATCCCGGGCCTGCGCGCGGACCTGGTCACCGAGCTGATCCGCTCGCTGCCCAAGCCGGTCCGCCGCAACTACGTCCCCGCCCCCGACTTCGCGCGCCGCTTCCTGGGCACCGTCACCGGGCAGGACGGCGGCATCCCGCGGGACACGCTGAACGAGCCGCTGACGGCCGTGCTGGCGCGGGGGCTGACGCGGATGACGGGAGTGCGGGTGACTCCGGACGACTTCGACCCGTCCAGGGTCCCCGACCACCTGAAGATCACCTTCCGGGTGGTGGACGAGCGCCGCCGCAAGGTCTCCGGCGACTCCGAGAGCAAGGACCTGGAGGAGCTCAGGGACGCCCTGCGCCCGCGCACCCGGGCCGCGCTGTCCAAGGCGTTCGACTCCGCCCGGGAGAAGGGCGGCGACGGCGACGGCGGTCTGGAGCAGCGCACCGGACTGACCTCCTGGACCGTCGGCGCCCTGCCGCGCACCTTCGAGACGCGGCGGGCCGGCCAGCCGGTCAGGGCGTACCCGGCGCTGGTGGACGACGGCGGGTCGGTGTCCGTGAAGCTCTTCGACACCGAGGACGAGCAGCGCGAGACGATGTGGCGCGGCACGCGCCGCCTGATCCTGCTCAACCTCCCCTCCAGTCCGGCCAAGTTCGCCCAGTCCAAGCTGACCAACCAGGACAGGCTCGCCCTGGCCGCCTCCCCGCACGGCGGCGTCCAGGCGCTGTTCGACGACTGCGTGTCGGCCGCCGCGGACCGGCTGATCGCGGCGCACGGCGGGCCGGCCTGGGACGAGGAGGGCTTCCGCAAGCTCTTCGACGCCGTGCGCGCCGACATCACCGACGCGACGGTGGTGACGGTGCGGCAGGTGCGCGAGGTGCTCGCCGCCTGGCAGTCGTGCGAACGGCGGATGAAGTCGCCGCCGCTGTCGGGCAGTCCGACGCTCGCGCCGAACCTCGCGGATGTGCGGCAGCAGCTGACGGAGCTGGTCGGCCCGGGCTTCGTGACCGCCCACGGCGCCCGGCGCCTGCCGGACCTGCTGCGCTATCTGACAGCCGTGGACCGCCGCCTGCAGCAGCTCCCCACGGGCGCCGACCGGGACCGCGCCCGGATGGCGAAGGTGAAGGAGATGCGGGACGAGTACGAGTGGCTGCTGGAGCGGTTCCCGCCGGGACGGCCGGTGCCGCGGGAGGTCCGGGAGATCCGCTGGATGCTCGAGGAGCTGCGGGTCAGCTACTTCGCGCACGCCCTGGGCACGGCGTACCCGGTCTCGGACAAGCGCATCATGAGGGCGGTGGACGCGGCGGCGCCGTAGTGAGACGCCGCGGCCCGGCGGCGGGGGCGGCGGTGGACCGGTAGCGGGGGCGGCACTGTGGGTGAGTTCGCCTTGTTCCCCTGAGCTGCTGTAGAGTCCTTCTCGCAGCTCGGGCCGCGCCCGGCGCTGCGGCTTCCAGGTCCTGTGGAGCAGTTTGGAGTGCTCGCCACCCTGTCAAGGTGGAGGCCGCGGGTTCAAATCCCGTCAGGACCGCATCGGATGGCCCGGATCCACGAGGATCCGGGCCATCGGTCTTTCCGCGCGTCCCCGGGCGGTCCCGGGCGCGCAGACCGTCTTGACGGCTCCTCGGGCCGCGGGTACCTCTGCTACAGGGAGGTGGGCGCGATGCCGACGACTCCGAGGAAGTATCCGCGGCACGAGACACGGGCCCTGCTGCGGGCCCATCTGTCCGCCGCGACGCGTTACGGCCACGCCACCCGGCACTGCCCGGTCTGCCACCGGCTGCAGCGGCTGGCGATGGAGCCGGCCGGCGAGGCCTCCGGCGGGCCGCCCGCGCTCTCCCCCTCCCTCCCGCGCCCGGAACCGCCCGCGCCACCGGTCCGGTCCGTGCCGCACGCACGCCCCGGGGAGGGCCCTGAGCCGCCCGTGGAGGACCGGACCGGCCTCGGCGGAGCCTGAATCCGGATCTGACGGCCCCTCGGCCCGCACAGCGCTCGCAGGGCTCGCGGGCGCCATCTCCCGCGGCCGGGGCGGCCCTGCGGCGGCCGGCCGCGCACCGGCACCCGGCGCGGGGTCCGATTGCGGGGCGTCGTACGCTTATTTCCCATTACCGCACGGTAGTTGGGGCGGGCAAGACCTGTGCGATGTGACGGGAGTCACCGAATCGGTTGATCGGAGAAGGGAATTCAACCCCTTCCCGCATCAGGTAAATTTAATATGTGCAATTTTACTGCATCCGAGCGCCCCTCCCAATGCCTCCGCGCGCCCCCCTCGCGGGGCCTCCCGGTGCTCTCGGCCGGCCCGGCGAACCGGATGCCGGGCCGGCGTTGTCGACGGCTGGACGCACGGCAGAGGCCCGGGGGGGGGGAGCGCGTGCAGGCGCGCGGGCGCCGCCG
>NZ_JBXUOY010000013.1:0-39241 GCF_057196705.1 Streptomyces sp. ATLC9
TCCGGAAAACACAAGCACCATGGCGGGAACGTGCAGGTCATCGCCACCCCGGACGGCTGGCCGATCTGGGTCTCGCCCGTACGGCCGGGCCGGGAACACGACACCACCTGCGCCCGCCACCACGGGCTGGTCGAGGCACTCAACCGCATCGCGGCCGAACTGGACATGCCGACCCTGGTCGACCTCGGCTACGAGAACGCCGGCGACGGCTTCCGCCATCCCTTCAAGAAGCCCGCCGGAGGCGAGCTGACCGAGGAGCAACAGACGTACAACAAGGCCATCCGCGGCATCCACGGCGTCTGCGAGCGCGCCAACTCCCTGCTCAAGACGACCTTCAAGGCCCTGCGCAGGGTCAGCCTCGACCCCAGCCGTATCACGAAGATCGCCGCCGCAGCCCTCGTCCTGCTCCAACTCGAATACGACCGCACCATCTGAACGATCACGCAACGTCATGATCCATTACTGGGAAGGGCTCAGTGGCGGCCGAATCGGCCGCAGTCGGAGTCGGCGCACCGGAAGACTTTTCGCTTGCAGCGACCGTCGGCTTGCCCGGTTCATCCTTCTCCTCGCCTCCGTCGCTGAGTGCGGAAGCGGTAGCGATGACGGTGGCCAGGATCACGAGGACGGCAGCCACCGTGCCGATCAGAAGCCACGGCTGCGGCTTCTTCGGTCGACGGAAGTCAAGGGTGGAGCGAAGCGTGCCCTGGGCCTGCTCTACGAGCTCCCAGCCGTCCTTCTGCATCTTCGAGATCACCAAGCCGTCGGTGCCCCGAACTGTCTGCACGGTCTTGTACTCGTACTTGATCCCGTCGGCCACGCGGCGCCACGCCCCCCAATGGACTGTTCATACCAACTGCCTCGCGCAGCATAGAGGGCTCCGCGAGGAACTCGGCGTCACCGCCGTCAGCTTCGTCCTCGAGCTCGCGATTCGGGCCAAGGAGCGCTCGGCCGGAGGCAAACCGGTCGCCAGGTCGAACGCCACCTCGTGACGGTTGTGGCTCCGGACACCGTCGATCCCGCACGTGCTCCCAACCGGATGCGGACCGTCCTCGGCAACGGACCGTTTGCGAGCGGCTGCTGCGCAGGCTGCGTTGCTCCTCCGTCCGCATCACCGACCTGGCCAAGGTCGTCCTCATCTTCCGCCTCATCACACCAGCTTGAGGTTGGAAACGGTTCACCGCGACTGAGTCGGGCCGAGGAGCCAAGAGTCCTTTCCACTGAGGTGGGCCGGAACATAGCCGGGGATCGCCGGTTAGCCAAACCGGCGATCCCGCGGACCATTGATCCTCCCGCCGCCACCCGATCCGCGTGGAAGGACATGCCGTGACCGATCCCCGTCTGCCTCCGAGCACTCCGGCCTTCGCTCCGACGCCCGATCCGCTCACCCCTGTCCGGGACGTCACCCACGCCCACTTCGAGGCCGGGGACCAGGTCGTCGTCCTCAGGGGGGTCTCCGGCGGGGAGCTGTGGGGAGACTCCATGCGTGTCGTCGCGCCCTCGTGGCACACGCCGACCGACGAGGACGGGTGGCGGCTGCGTGATGCCACGGGCGGAGCTCAGACCTACATCACCGGCCATCCGCGCTACCTCGTGCATCTCTCGCGCCGCTGCCCGGACTGCCTGATCCACCTGCGCGCCATGGAGGATCACCTCCTGCCGAAGTACGCCGGACGGGACGCGCTGGTCGACTGCGGCTGGTACACCACCACGGCGCTCAACCAGCTCGTGCACGTCGCCGACCTTCACCGGGGCGGTCTGTGATCCCCCGCGTCCATGTGCACACCCACACCCCGCGCGACCTGCTCAGTGAAGCACTGGGCGCTCGGTGTCGATACCGAGAGAACTGACCGAGCACGCCGTCATCGCTCGTTGGTCCGGCCTGGACTCCAACGCCTGGGCGATGAGTAGGTGTCCTGACCCTTCGCCCGAGGGCCGGGACCCCACCATCCCGCCCCACTGTCGACATCGAGCTGACCGCCTCCCCTGACGGAGCCTCGCCGCGGTTGACGGCCTTCTCCATATCGCCGCGGACTTCCACAACGGCATGGGCGACACCACTGACCCGTACGTCGTCCGCGCCGGTCTTCTCCACACGGAACGACCTCGCCGACCCGCACGTCCCGCACCCCGGCCGCAGCATCTGCGCCGAAGAGACCGCCGCCCCCGGAACGCGAACGCTCAGCCGCGTGTGCCTGCCTCCTCCCCGTGCCGCCGAGCCGCACCGCTGACACCGCCCACCTGATCAAGGAAGACATGCACGACCACGAGAATTCCGAGCGTCTCGCCTCGTTCGCCGATGTCCTCGCCGGCGAACTACCCGGCACCTGGAACAGCGTCCACCATCCGACCGAGCACAAGGACGACCTCGCCGACCTGACCGACCGCGTCTGGGACCTGGATCTGGTCGCCGAGATCCTCGCCGAGCACCCGCTCCGGCAAGCGGCCGTCCTCACCCGCCAGGACGGTGCGCAGCTCGTCGTCCTCGACCGGCCCGAGCGGGAGGGGTTCCTCATCGCCGCCATCGCGCCCAGCGGCTTTCCCGCGGAGGCGTTCCGGGGCGTGCGCGAACCGGACGGCGTCGTTGTGAGCGACGACCCGTTCCGTAGTGCCGAGTTGGTCGCCGGCGATCTGCTGACGCGCTTCGACGCGGCCTTCCTCCAGGTCCGCTGCAACGCCGCGGGCATCCGGCCGTCCCGGCCGGACCGGGTCGTTCTGACCTGGCAGCCGGACGGCGGCCTTGCCGCCGCCCCGGTCAGCGAGGAGGCCGCTGAGGTCCTGATCGCCAACGGGTTCGTCCGCGAGGAGAGCGGCATCCACCGTCTCAGCGGCGACGACAGCACCGCGCAGGCCCGCGCCGTGCGGGCGGTCGGACCACAGCTTGACGCGCGCGGTATCGCCGTCGCGCTCCAGCACCCTTCGGGCCGAATCGCGCCTACCGCCGCCCCGCCGACGCCTGTGCCGAGCCCGGCAGCCGCCTGGGCCTCGGCCACCAGGAGCCGGTAGAACAGCGCACTGGCCACCCCTGCGCGCACCTTGGCCGGATTCGACGTCCGCCTCCGTCGGTGCCCAACACCCCCTCACACCGGGCGGGGACCAAGGACCGGCCCGGCGCCGGCTCGCCCCCTACTCCCCCACGTCACCGACCCCACACCTACGGAGGACTTCATCGGCAACCGCGCCGACGGCGAAGGCACCGACGTCGAGATCTACCGCAAGGCGCTGAGCGACACCATCCACGCGGATACGCCGACCGGAGCCCCCGAGGAGCTCCTCGTTCTCCTCGACCGCCTCGGTCTGGAGCGTCAGGAAGTCCGCACGGCCGGGCCGGTCTACGTCTGGCACACCGTCCCCGCCCGCCCGCCTGCCGGAGGCGGAGCGGAAACGGCTCGCCACCCGTGCGATCCCGACCCTGATCGCAGCCGGATACCGGGTCAACATCACCCCGGAGCTGTTCGACGAGGCCGCCTACCACCAGGCCGTGCACGACCTGCGTACCGTCCAGCACCGCCTTACAGCCCCACTCCCGGCACCGCAGCCCGCACCACTGACCGCCTCCGCCCTCCGGGCCGCCCGACAACCTACGGAGGACCATGACCGACCCCATGCCCTACGCCGTCACCCTCGCCGAGGACGTCGCCCACCGCCTCGGTCAGTTGGCCGAGTACCTCGCCCAGGCCCCGCCGCACCGGGCCGCCCAGGTTCTGGACAGGGTCCTCGACTGCGACGACGGTGTCCTCGGCCAGGTGACCGCGCTGTTGGCCACCGGCTCGCACTTCGCCCAACGCCACGCCCGGGGTGGCACTCTCCCGCCCGAGCTCTGGCTCGCCCTGGGGCGTGCCTCGAACGAACTGCACGACATCGGCCTGAACCTCGACGAGTACCTCGCGGACATCCAGCGCCTCGCCGCGCCTCCGGTCGCCGCGGGTGCCACGGCGGCGAAGCCGGTGGCCTCCGGCGTGGCCGCCAGGAAACGCCGGTGAAGGGACGTCAGGGCGGCCGGGGGGCCGTCGAGCAGGCCCAGCAGTACTACCTGGTCGAGCCGCGCCATCTCGCCGGCGGCGGCGACGTGCGGCACGTCGGCGAGTTCCTGCGCGCCTCCGGCTGGACGGACAGGTCCAAGAAAGGCGGCCTGCTGGTCTTCGACAGCCCCGATCGCGCGGTCCGGGTCGGATACGACCCCTTCACCCAGCCGGGTGGTTGGACGATCCGCGGCACCGCCACCCGGCAGCAGGAGGCCTGGTACGCCACCCTCGGCCGGCAGACGCCGGTGGAGATCGTCGCCGGGTTCACCGACGCCCTCACCCGGCCCCGCTCCGCCCACGCCCCTAACGTATGGGCGCCTCTGCGGGAGCGGGACTGGAAGACCGAACGCGGCCGGCACTTCACCGCCATGAGCCCGGACGGCAACGCCTTCGTCCAGTTCCACCAGGCCGGGGCCTGCGAGGCGTTCTGGTGGGTCGGTGCCCGCACCGAGCACGGCAGGAACTGGGACGCCCACTTCACGCCCGGCACGCCGATGCACCTGCTCCAGAGTTTCTCCGCCGCGCTGGCCGACCCGCGGCCGGTGATGCGTCCGCGCGGGCACGTCCCGCCCAGCGACCGCATCCGCACCACGTCGGTGTCCGTTCTCCCCTCCCAGCTCGGTGCCTGGCAGCAGGCCCGTATCACTGCCGCCCGTGCCGCCGCCTGGGCCCGTAACTCCTGGGCCTCCAGCAGGCCCCGCCCTCACGCCACCGCCGGTCACGCCCGCGCCCGCCGCTGACCCCGGTGCCCGTCCCTACGAGGAGTCCTGTGTCCGCACCGACCCCGGACGATCTCCGTATCGTCACCGAGACCCTGTCCCGGCTCACCGAGTATCTACGCGACGCCCCCGAGCCCGGCGAGGCGCTCGCCCTTGTCGAACCGCTGCTGGACGAGTACACCGGTGTCCCCGTCCAGCTCGGTGACACCTTGCGCGCCTTCGCCCGGGCCGTGCTCGACCACCCTGGTACCCCGCGCACTCCCGACCTGCACGTCCTGGTCGCGGAGCTGCGCACCACCGCGTGGGAGCAGACCGACCAGCACACCCTCCATTACACCCTCGACCTGCGCTTCCTCCTCACAGGCGTATCACCGGGCACGTCGGAGGACCGCTGATGCCGGTGAGCGAGCGGCAGCTCGCCGCGTTCGCCGACACCCACGCCCGGCGGATTCCGTTCGACACCGCCCCGCGCCATCTCGCCGGGCCCGGCGACGCCCGCCACGTCACCCACGGCCTGGCCGCGGCCGGATGGACCCGCGCCTCCGACCCGCTGAGCCCGCAGATCGTCCTGCGCAGCCCCGACCATCGGCACAGCCTGCAGTTCGATCCGCAGTCCACCACCTCCGCCTGGTGGCGGCTGCGGGCCGAGGCCACCGACACCGAGCCGGGCTGGTACGCCGAGTTCGGCGAACTCGTGCCCGCCGAGCTCATCGGCAGCCTCGCCGATGCCCTCATCGCCCCGCCGCCGCGCGAACAGCCGGGCCCCTGGCGGGTGCTGTCCTCGGCGGGCTGGCTGCTCGACGCACCGGACGCGGCCCACTCGCCGGACGCCCTGTGCCACATCGAGCTGCGCCACGTCGACCAGCACGACACGCCGTCCTGGCACATCGAAACCCGTCGGCACGACCACGGCACCCCGGCAGGTCCCCGGATCTGGCACGCCTGGTTCGACGGCCGTACCCCCTCCCACCTGGTGACCGCCTTCACCGCCTCACTCGCCGACACCGCCCCGCTCCAGCGCGGCATGTACGACCGCATCGCCCACCACAGCGTCGTACAGCGGCCGAGTCCACTCACCCCGCAGCAGGTCGTCGAAGCGCACACCGTCCGGCTCGACGCCATCCGCCGGATGACCCGCACCGTCCACCGGCCGCGGCCGAGAGCGGCGGCCGCCCCAGCGAAAGCCGACAACGTTCGGCCGACCGCGCGCCGCTGATCCCGACAGGAGACCTCCGCTATCTCCCTCGCCCCCACCTCCTACCGCGAGTTCCTGAGCCATCTCGACGGCTTCCTCCGCGACGGCAAGGAGATCCTCGACGCCTGGGACGCGTACTCCGACGAGCACACCGACCTCGACGGCCAGCCCCACGACGACCAGGCCTACGGGCTGCGCGCGAGCCGGCGTGACGCCGACACCGCCTCCGCGTTCGAACCCGTCCGCGCCGGTGCCCGCCACCTGCTGGCCACGGCCGAGACACAACTCGGCCGACTGCCCACCGACGCGGTGCAGCACCGCTGGGGATACCAGCTGAGCATCCTGCGCAGCGCGCTCGACCAGCTCGACGCCCTGCACACCGAATGGCTGCGGACCCGCGACGGCCTCCCCGCCGACGCACGGCCCGGCACCCCGGTGTTCGACGACGCACTCGCCGAGCACCACGCCGAATGCTGGAGCCACCTCGACGACTGGGCCACCCACGGCCAGGCCATCCGCGACATCCACGCGGCCGCCCGGTGCGCCCCTTCGCCCGTGACTTCAACCCCCGACTGCGACCACAGCCCTCTCGACCGGTCCGAGCCGCACCCGCTGACCGGCTCCGTCTTCGCTCCTTCGCCCGGAAGCGCACCGCCTTTTGCCTTCTCCCAGCAGCTCATCCAGCGACGGCTACGACATCGCCCTGCGCCTCCTCCTCGGCGTGCTCGCCGTCGTCGTCCCCCTGTCCCATCTGGCCTGGCTGTCCGGCAACGTCACCGCCTGGGCCACCGGCCGCCCCTGGGCCGGCTACAAGCCCACCACCGCCCTGCTCCACCCCGACCACCTCTGGCCCCAGGCCGGGGAAACCTCCCTGCTGATCGGTGCCCGGATCGTGCCCGTCGCCGTGCTGCTCGCCCTCGCCGCGGTGGCCGCCGCCGCGTGGTCGCGCCACAAAGGCCGTGGCGGTGGACAGCGGAAGAAGATCCCCGGAATGGCCACGCCGAGGGACATCCAGCCCCTGATGGCCAAGGCGCTCACCGTCAAGGCCCGCTCCCTGCGGCCGAGCCTGAAGACCGCCAAGCGCATCGACCCCAGGGACACCGGCATCCTGCTGGGCAACCTGCAAAAGAGCCGGCACGAGGTCCGCATGGGGTACGAGGACGTCGCGGTCGCGATCATGGCCCCGCGCTCCGGCAAGACCACCGGCCTGGCCGTCCCCGCGATCCTCAACGCCCCCGGTCCGGTCCTGCTGACCTCGAACAAGGCCGCGGGCGACGCCTACACCGCCACCTTGGAGGCCCGGGCGGAGGCGGGCCGGGTGTGGTCCATGGACCCCCAGCAGATCGCGCACGCCACCCGCCGGATGTGGTGGAACCCCCTCGCCGACGCCACCACCCTGGACGGCGCCGGCCGGCTGGCCGGGCACTTCCTCGCCGCGAGCGTGGACGCCGGCCAGCAGGGCGACTTCTGGTCCAAGGCCGGATCCAACATCCTCTCCCAGCTCTTCCTCGCCGCCGCGCTGGACCAGCGGCCGATCACGGACGTGATGCAGTGGCTGGCCTTCCCCGCCGACCGCACCCCACTGGACATCCTGCGCGACCACGGCTTCACGGCCGTCGCCGCACAGCTCAAGGGCACCGTCGAAGGACCGCCCGAGACCCGCGACGGCATCTACGAGACCGCCCGCCAGTACGCCGCCGCCCTCCTCAACAGCGAGATCGCCGCCTGGGTCACCCCGCAAAGGGATGTCCCTGAGTTCCGGCCGGCCGACTTCGTCGCCTCCACCGACACCCTCTACCTGCTGTCCAAGGACGGCGGCGGCGGAGCGAGCGCGCTGATCGCCGCGTGCGCGGACTCGGTGATGCGGGCCGCGACCGCCCAGGCCGAGCGCGTCGGCGGACGCCTGGACCCGCCGATGCTGGCGATCCTGGACGAGGCCGCCAACGTCTGCAAGATCAGCGACCTGCCCGACCTGTACTCCCACCTCGGCAGCCGCGGCATCATCCCGATCACCATCCTGCAGTCCTACCGCCAAGGCCAGAGGGTCTGGGGCGACGCCGGAATGGACGCACTGTGGTCCGCCAGCACCATCAAGGTCATCGGCTCCGGCATCGACGACCCGGACTTCGCCGACAAGCTCTCCCGCCTCATCGGCGACCACGACGTCCCGACCACCTCCACCTCCCGCTCCGAGTCCGGCAGGTCGACCTCCGTCTCCATGCGGCAGGAGCGGATCCTGCCCGCCGACGCGATCCGCGCCCTGCCCAAGGGCACCGCGCTGTGCTTCGCCACCGGCCTGCGCGCCGCCATGCTCGACCTGCGCCCCTGGTACGCCGAACCCGGCGCCGACAAGCTGGCCATTGCCTCCGCCCGCGCCTCACAGGCCATCACCACCCGCGCGGTCGCCAAGACCACCCCACGCCAGGACGACCACGGGCCCACGGAGTGAAGACGCCCGAATCGCAGGGCGCACCCGCTCGGCCATCCACCTCCTGAGGCTCATCCTTCCGCCGCCATACCTGCCGAGCGCACTCGCGTCTCCGCAGTCGGCGCAGGCCTGCCCGCCGAAGAGGCGCCGTACCCACCCGCCCCCTACGCACCGGAGCCCCCACCATCGCCGTACGCCGGATCGACCTGCCCGTACAGATCGACCATCTACGCAGGCTCGGCGCCGACTTCGCCGCCCTGCATACCGCTGTCACCACCCTGGACGCCCGGCCGGGCAGCGAGATGCTGCAACAGCTCGGCCCCAAGATCATCGCCATCCACGAACTGGTCGGCCGCGCCCTGGTGCGCCTTTCCGTACTCGACGGCAGCCAGTACACGGCCGTGCCCGGCAGTCGCTCCTCTCTGGAGACGCTCGGCGAGGTCGTCACCTCCGCCTCACTCGCCGCCTCGCAGCTGGCGAGAGCGGTGGCCGACAATCCGCTCGAAGCCACCGTCCACGCCGAGAGCCGGCCGATCGACGACGCTGCCGTGCGCCAGGCCCGGCACGCCGAGGCAGAGCCCCTCCTGGCCGAGAACCTGGCCGCGGCTGCCCACCACCTCGACCTATGCGCGACCTGCTGCCAGTACACCGCCTCCGGCATCGCCCGCGATCTGAAGGACCGCCCGGAACACCGTCCACCGCTGCCGCGGCTGACCGACGCCCAGTACACGGCGCTCGCCACCATCGCCCAAGGCGGCACCCGCCGCTACGAGCACCGAAACGGAAGCAGAAGCATCAGAGCCGGCGACGGCGGTGGCATCCACGCCACGCCCTTCGCCGTGCTGGAGAAGCACCGGCTTGTCCGGGTCGACACGCAACCCGCCCCTATCGCCGGCCAGGACATCACGGTCACGGCCGCCGGGAAGCTGGTGCTGGACGTCCAGCGGCCCGAACCGAAGCCCGCAGCCTCACCAGACAGGTCGCCGACGCCCGGCCGGCCGGGCGGGAGGCGCCGATGAACGGCTTCCGCCCCGGCAACGCCGCCCTCACCTCCCCCGGCTTCCCCCGAAACCGGGCCTCCGCCTCCGCCCCGCATCCACCGGCTGAGGCCAGCGCTGACACCTCGCACCGGTGCCACCACCCCATGCAAACGCTCGTCCCGGAACCGGCCCAGGCGCTCCGGGAAACTCTCACCCAACCTCGTTGCACGCTGGGGGTGTTCGTGCCCGCCGGGATGCACGCGCCGACCGTGGAGCGCCGCGCGCTCGACCGCCTGGCCGCAGCGGGCGCCGATCTGTTCGAGATCGGCCTGCCCTACAGCACGCCGTATCTGGACGGCCCCGCCATCCGGTCCGCCTACCACCGTGCCCTGCGCACCGGGAACGTGCTCGACCGTACGGTGCGTGCGGTCGAGCACGCCGCCCGCCGGGTGCCGACCGTCGTCATGACCTACTGGGAGCCCGTCACCCGGTACGGACCCGAGCGCCTGGCGCGTCTCCTCGCCGACGCGGGCGCAGCGGGCGTGATGGTCGTCGACCTCCCCGACGCCGCGGCCGGCTCCTGGCATCAGATCGCCACCGCCGCTTCCCTCACCACCCCTCGTCTGGCACCCCGCACCACCACCGACCCGCAGCTCGACGCGATCAGCGCGACCGCGTCCGGGTGGCTCTACGCACCCGCCAGCGCCGCCCCGACCGGATACCGCGGTCCTCTCGACCTCGATGCCCTGTCCGCCGCCGTACGGCGCCTGCGCACCACCGGCCCGCTCCCGGTTGTCTCCGGGATCGGCATCTCCACCCCGGACCTCGCCGCCGCCGTCGCGCCGCTGGTCGACGCCGTCGTGATCGGCACCCCCGTCGTCCGTGCCCTCGACCACGGCCCAGAGAAGGCGGGCGGCCTCGTCACCGCCTTCACTCACACGCTCCACGCGCGGAACTGAGCGGGCCGGTCGGCCTCCCTCCCCATCTCACCGTCAGGAATCGCCATTTCCCCCACTCCGCAGTTCCGCGCCATATCCCTCGGCGCGGGGATCCAGTCCAGCGCCATGCTCGCCCTGTCCGCCGAAGGTCTCCTCCCGAAGGTCGACTACGCCGTCTTCGCCGACACCGGATGGGAACCGGCCGCCGTATACGAGCACCTCGACCGCCTGGAGACGGAGATAGCCGCACCCGCAGGAATCCCCGTGCTGCGCGTCTCTGCCGGAAACATCCGCGAGGATGCCCTCGACCCGAACCACCGATTCGCCTCCATGCCGCTCTACATCCTCAACCAGGACGGGAAGCCGGGCATGACACGGCGCCAGTGCACCGGCGAATACAAGATCAAACCGATCAAGAAGAAGGTCCGCGAACTCCTCGGCTACCCCCACCCGCGGCGCGTCCCGAAGGATGTGTTCGCCGAGCAGTGGGTCGGCATCTCCACCGATGAGTTCCATCGCGCCAAGGACGCCGACGTGCGCTACATGCGCAACCGGCACCCTCTCATCGACCTGGGCTGGTCCCGCGGCGACTGCGTCCGCTACCTGACCTCGCTCGGCCTGGCGGACACGCCGAAGTCCTCGTGTCTGGGGTGCCCCTTCCACGGCAACGCGCAGTGGCGCCACATCCGTGACACCAGCCCCGAGGAGTGGCGGGACGTCGTCGCCTTCGACGCCGCGATCCGCAAGGGCAACGCCCGCGCCAACGCCACCGGCAACCAGCTGCTCGGCCAGGCGTTCCTCCACCGCTCCCGTGTGCCGCTGGACAAGGCGCCGATCGACCATGTCACCGCCGCCGAACGCGCCGCCGACCCGGGCGGGCCGGCGGACGCGGACGAGCTGGAGCACGGCGTGGCCGACGGGTGCTCGCCCTGGGCCTGCCGTGCAGAGGCGGACGCGCCGGTGCGGGACGGCTTCGGGCTGGCCTGTTGATCCTCCGCGCGCAGTGGAGCGTGACCGTGACCTGAAGACCGGCAACCGTCCTAGGTGAGCTCGTCCTGGTCGAGCCGGACGCTCAGCTGTGTCCCCAGCTCCCGAAAACCCAGGGCGGCTGCGACCCTGCGGGATTCCACCGGTCGAGCCCGCCACTGAGGCATCAGGCCCGCAGCGAGCGCATGCGCCACCGCCGCGGAAGCCACCCGCCGGGCCAGCCCGCGGCCCCGGTGAAGCGGGGCCGTCAGCACGCTGATGTGCGCGGTCGAAGCCGGCCACGTCCGATACCCGGCCGCGGCCGTCACCTCGGCTCCCTCACGGACGATGAACGCGGGAGAGGTGATCTCCTCCATCCCGCTCTCACTCGCCTCCTCCCACCCCGCCGATCTCACCAACCCATGGAGTTCCCGATGTCCAGGGGTCGTGTCCTCGACGGCCGCACCGACCACCGCAGGACGGAAGTCGTCCCAGGACACGTATCCCAAGGTGGCAGGGCCGAGTACTTCGGCAACGGGCAGTATCGCCCGGAGCACATCGGCCTCGGTGAGCGAGTCCGTCGGCACCTCGGCCACCGCGCACCCCAGCGCTCTGGCGGCGGCCTCCGTCGGTGCGGTGACGATCGCCGCGTCACCCAGCACGACGATGCCTGCCCAAGATGGCGGACAGAGCCCCGACTCGGGCGAGGCGACCACCGTCACACCGCCGGACGGATCGAACGAGACGGGCGCAGCGGCCAGTACCTCCCACAGGCCACGGGCACGGACCAGCAACGGATCACCGCTCATACCCTGATCCTGCCACCCCGAGATCGCCGCGCGCTGGGGAAATCGACCAGTCGGCATGACCGGCGCCGTGACTCGCCGGCGAATCCCCCGCTGAACCGTGGAGGGCGGCACCGTCCGGAGCGAGATCCGCGGAAAGACTCGACAAGCAGGACTTGACGGGGGGGAGCCGCCGCGCCAGGCACGGTCGACGGCCCGCGAACGCCTTGGCCTGGTGGGCCGGCGGTTCTCCAGATCGGCAACGCCGTCCCCCCGCTGCTCACAACCCACCTCCTCGCCCCGCACCCACGCGCTCCCCTCAACCCCGACGACTTCACCCTGGCAGTCTGATGCCCCACCCACCCGAACCCGACGAGGACGGCCCGGACACCCTTCCACCGCCGCAGCCGGTCCACTACGCCGAGCAGGCCCTCCTCGGCGCCCTCCTCCTCGAACCCCAGCGCCTCGGCGACATACCCGGCATCGGCCCGGAGGCGTTCTCCACCGCCGCGCACCGCGCCCTGTTCGCCGCCATCCGCGCCCTGTCGGCCCCCGACCCCACCGAGCACGCGCACAGCACCGTCTGGCTGGACCAGGCCCTCACCACCGCCCGCCAACAGGCTCGCGCACTGACCGCCTCCCACCTGCACAGTCTGATCCACCACTGCCCCTGGCCCCGGCACGCCCCCGCGTACGCGCGGATGGTCGAGGCCGACCACGCCCGCCGGACGCTGCGCGCCGGCGCCCAGCGCCTCGCCCACACCGCGACGGACCGCACCCTGCCCCAGCCCGTCGACACCACCCTGGCGGAGGCCGATGCCCTCGCCTCCCTCGTGGACGACATCGCCGCGCGGTTCCCACCGCGTTCCAGCCCCCTGCCCCGCACCACCGCCTCCGTGTCGGCCGCTGTTCCCGGCGACGCCGAGGAGGCGGCCGACGAGGAACGGCTGCTGCTGGCGACCGCGACGGCCCACCCCGGCGACGCCGAGCGGATGCGGTGGCTGACCGCCGGCGACTTCACCCACCCGCTGCACGGCGGACTGTGGCAGTGCCTGACCGCCCTGACCCGGCGCCGCGCCCCCATCGACCCGGTCACCGTGCTGTGGGAGGCCCAGCAGCGCGGCCTCCTCACCCCCGGCACCAGGCCGGCCGACCTCCTCACTCTCCTGGCAGGGCCGGTCGGTGACCCGCTGCACTGGGGCGAGCGGATCCTTCAGCGCTCCGTCCTTTCCACCGCGCACCGCGTCGGCCACCGGATCCAGGCGTACACCGACACCCCGGCGGCCACCCCGCACCAACTCGTCACCGGCAGCCGCCGCGCGCTCGCCGACCTGTCCGCCGTACGCACCCGCTGGCACCACACCACCTCCCCCACCCCACCGGCCAGACCCGCCCGCGGCAAAGCCAGGGCCACGGCACCGCCCCGGGCCGGCCCGCCGCGGACAACGGCCCCGCCCACCACGCGCATTCCCCACTGATCCCTCACCCGCCGGTGACCGGATACCCGACGGCCCGGCCCCCGGCAAAAACGAACGCCTCGATGCCCACGCCACCCATCCCAGCGCCATGATCGCCACTCTCACCGCGGGGCCCGCACCGCGCAGCCCACGCTCTCCTAACCACACACGGCTTCGAGCCGACCGACCAGCACACCCTGGTCCTGGCCAGCCTCGATCACGAGGAGCCCTACTGGGCGAACCTGGCCGCCCAGGCACTGGCCTCCAACGGCTTCACCACCGAGACCTCCCCACAGCTCCACGAAGCGATCGATGAGGGGTGGACCACCGTCGCGGTCGGCACCTACCGCGACAGCGGCCAGAGCGTCCACTTCCACTGCGAGGACCATCTGCGGCGGGCCACAGGCACCTTCGACTCCCCCGCCGCCCAAGCCCTCGACTCCTTCGAACGCCTCCACGGCGACATCCTGCGCCCCGGCCCCACCCCCGTGTCCGACGCCGAACGCCGGGCCGCCGAAGCCCGCGGACACTTCCCGAACGAGACCGCCGCCCTGAAGTGCGTCTACACGGCCATCATGAACTTGGAGCCGCCGGCCGGGGCCAGGTCCACCGGACCACGCGCTGGAATACCGCCCTGAATGCCTTCGACATCACCTTCGACGGCCGGCTCCCGACTGCTCGTCAGTAACCCCGACCGCCCCCGTTACACCGCTCGATCGACCCCATCGGTGTAACTACGACCTGCGGATTCTGGCCCATGATCGCCATACACCACACAGCGGAGGCATGCCCTACGATCTACATACGCCTGACAGAACGTGCGCGCTCCTCATAGGCTCCTATCTCCTGCCTCGACGAACCGATTTGGCGGTGGGGAGCCGACCGTGTCGGTGGCTGCGTCTACAGTCCGCGGCAGGTCGATGGTGGGTGGCATCACGCACCGTCGAGGAACATGGGCGATCGACGTTCAGGAGCCACGTAGGTGCAGGTCTGGCAGTGGTGCATTACGGTGTCGGCGACTGAGGGGGTGCAGTCGTGACGGCGAGGGATGCCGGGTGGGTCCCCGACGAAGGGTTGGTCCGCGAGGTCGACGGCCTCTTCAAACGGGCGATCGATTCGTATCGCGCAAATCCGAACCTGATCACGGAACACACCAACCAGGAGGAGTCCATCCGGGTCGGCGGTTACTCGAACCGTACGCTCCTGGAACTGGTGCAGAACGCTGCCGACGCCATGTCGGGGGCCGCAGGGCACGAGGAGGGAGCCGGACGGGTCGAGATCGTCCTCGACCTCGACCGCCGGACCCTGTACTGCGCGAATGCAGGCCGTCCGTTCTCCCGCAACGGTCTCACCACGCTCGCCCACGCGCACCTCAGCGGTAAGAGAGGCGACGAGATCGGGCGGTTCGGGCTCGGGTTCAAGTCGGTGCTCGCGGTCACCGACGCCCCGCAGGTGTTCAGTCGATCGATCGCCTTCGAGTTCAACTCCCCCGAGGCGAAGGCGGCGATCGCGGCGATCGCCCCCGCCTCCAGGAGGCTCCCGATCCTGAGAACCCTGACGCGGGTCGATGCCGAGGCCGAGTTCGCCGAGGACCCGATCCTGGCCGAGCTGGCGGAGTGGGCGGTGACGATCGTCAGGCTGCCACACGCGTCGAGGCTGGAGAACCTCAGGAGGGAGATCGAGGAGTTCCGCTCCGAGTTCCTCCTTTTCGTCAACTCGGTGCGCGAGGTCCGGCTCCGAGTCGTCGGGGCCGACGCGGACTTCGTGACGAGTCACGTGTCGCGTGACCTCGGTGACGGTAGGTTCCGGATCGAGCGTCCCGACGGCGACCACGACGAGTGGTACGTCGAGAACCGGATGCACGCGCCCAGCCCCGAGGCCCGGACCGAGGTCGGTGAAGCGGTGTCGCGTGACCGGATGAAGGTCACGCTCGCCATGCCGGCACGTTTCGCCCAACTGAGGACGGGCGAGTTCTGGTCGTACTTCCCGCTCCAGGACCGGACGTCGGCGTCCGCCCTCTTCAACGCCCCCTGGAGCGTCAACGACGACCGCACCACGCTGCTCGAGAACACCTACAACCGGGAGATCCTCGTGACTCTCTCCGGGATGTTCCTCGACATGTTGCCGAACGTCTCGTCCGCCGACGATCCGGCGGCGCACCTGGACTACATGCCGGCGCGTGGTCGTGAGACCCACTCGTTCGGCGACGAGATCCTCTGTGCCCACGTCCCGCAACTCGGATGTGAGAGGGCTCTGATCCCCGACGCGACCGGTGTACTGCGCACGCCGCCGGAGCTCCGTCCTCTCGACTTCGGCGTCGGCGGAGCGTCCGAGCACGACCACGAAGAGTGGATCAAGTCGCCACACACGGGTGACGACGTGCCGCACTGGCGTTGCTATGCCAACAGTCAGCGTACGACCCGTCTGCGGACGCTCTACGTGTGCAGCGTCTCCTCCGCTTTCGCCGACTCGCGGCCCAGGGACGAGGGGAAGGCGTTGGAGAGGATACGCAAGAGGGGTGTCCTGTCCTGGCTGCGCGAGTGGGCGGAGGGGGCCGACACCGCCTCTGCCGCGAAGGCGCTCGACTTCGTGCTGCGGAATCCCGGGGTCGACGGCATCGGCTCCGCGAAGGTCATACCCACGACCGACGGCATGAAGTCCATCAAGGACCGCGGACAGGTCTTCCTTCACCGCGTGGAGGACATCGACGTCGAGGGATCGTGCTTCGTCGATCCTGACTTCCTCGCCGTTCCCGGTGTCGAGAAGAAGCTCGGCGACAGGGGGTTCCGGGACCTGGATCCGCTCGCGATGTTCGAGGCCAGGATGGCCAAGCTGTCGTCGGAGTCGGAGGAGGACGAGCTCCCGAAGTTCTGGGACGCGGCCGTCGACGTGCCCATGGCGCAGGCGCAGAGGGTCGTGGCGGGCAACAAGACGGGTGCCCTCAAGGTTCCTACACACGACGGCGGCTGGGCCTCGCCCGAGTACGTGCTGGACATCGACGGCCTCGGTGACGTCATCCCCGATCGGGCGTTGGACCGGACGAAGTGCGTCCCCCAGCTCGCCCACGCAGCAGGCGTCATCACCGAACCGGTGGCTTCTTACTCGATCGAGGACGAGGTCCGTTTCGAGGACTACTGCCAATACGTACTGGATGAGCTGAACCGGAGACTTGGCCCCGGGGAGCGTCCCGTCGAGCAGGTCGAGTTCGACAGGGGCGACGGACCGGGTCCGTTCTCGGCGCTCCTCATGCTGAAGGAGGCGGGGGCGCCCGAGGGCATCCGCGAGCATTGGACGGAGCGGCTACTCAGGCTTGACGAGGTGGGCCACTGGCTCTGCACGGACGTCGACACGGGGCTCACCCACCGAGTCGCCTCCCCCGTTAGATGGGCGGTGGACCGGGCCGGGTTGCTGAAGTCGTCCCGCGGCTACCGGGCTCCCGGCCACGTCGTCTCCGCGTCGCTCGTCGAGTACGCGGCCCTGCTGCCTCTATTCCAAGGGCCGCGCCACGTCGAAGCCGCTCTGACGCTTCCGAAGGAACTGGACGAGATCCCGGCGGAAGTCGTGCGCGAAGCGCTCCGGGCGGAGGTCACCACGCCGATCAAGAACGGGGCGTTGACGGGGTTCGTCCTCACCGCCGGCAGGATCGCGTTCCCGGAGGGGCGTCCGGCGCTCATCCCCGCCAGAGTGGGACGCGTCATCGAGACCAGGCGGCCCGACGCGGTGTACTTGGCGACGACGGAGGAGGAACGCGCGTTCCTCAGCATGAGGCAGAAGCCGTACCTCAGGGCGGACCCGGACGAGGCGGAGCGGCTCGTAGAAGCGGTCGGATGCCGCCGATTCGAGGACAGCTTCTCCTTCTCACTGCTGGTCGACGGCCGACAGGGCGAAGAGCGCGTCATCGACTTGTACACCGGGCTGCGTTCGACGTTCGTCGAGGACAAGGTCGTGAACGCGACCGTGGCGAAGGCCGTTCAGATCACGAAGCGCGTGACCACCAAGGACGGCGTCGAGGACCAGACGCTCGAGTGGCATCTCGAGGGGTTGACCCTCGTGGTCCGTGCGGACCTCGACGAAGAGCGCGTTCTGCGGATCGTCAACGGAGCGTTCGACTTGCGCCTGTCGAACGCCGAGCTGAGCGACATCCTCCGAGCACGTGCCGGCCAACGTCTGGAGACACAGCGGCAAGCTGCCCGAGCCGCATCCAGTGACGCGGAGCGTCTGGAGATCTTCTTCGGTGACGACACGCTGAAGGAGATCCTGCCGAAGGGGCTCTGGCAGGCACTCGAGGGTCAGGGCCTGGTGAACGACTCCACGTCCGTCGCGGAGCTCTTCCTGACCGTCTACGGCAGCGACTCGATCAGAATCCTCAAAGACCAGTTCAGTGCCGAGGGGTACACGGACGTTCCCACGACGTGGGCGGGTGGGGCGTCGACCGTCGCCTGGCTCCGGAAGATGGGGTTCGGTACGCAGTACGCCGGGCGTCGCAGTCGGCACCAGGACGAGGAGTTCGTTGTGCCCGGTGCCGTGAAGCTCAACCCTCTGCACGACTTCCAGAAGAAGATCAGCCGGGAACTGAGGGAGGTTCTGACCTCCCGGGAAGCGGACGGCCGCGCGCGCAAGGGCATGGTGGAGCTTCCGACCGGAGCAGGGAAGACCCGCGTCGCCACCGAAACCGTATTGCGGCTCTTCGTCGACGGCGAGATGAGTGGAACCGTGCTCTGGATCGCACAGTCGGAGGAGCTCTGCGAGCAGGCGGTGCAGACGTTCGTCACCGTCTGGCGTTGGCTCGGCGACGAGCGTCCGCTGACCGTCGGTAGGCTCTGGAACTCCAACGTGGTCCACGAGCCCGACACCGAGTTCAGCGTGATCGTGGCCACTGACGCCCAGCTCAATCGGGTGGTCGACGCCCCCGAGTACGAGTGGCTCGGTCACGCGTCCGCGGTGTTCATCGACGAGGCGCACCGGGCCGGTGGGTCGAAGATGTATACGAAGATCCTCAGGTGGCTCAGGGTGGACGGTCGCAGCTGGGAACGACCCTTGGTGGGCGTCTCGGCGACGCCGTTCAAGGGGAGTGGCGATGTCACCGAGTCGACGAAGGAGCTAGCGGCTCGCTTCGGCCACCACAAGATGAGTGCCTTCGACGACAACGCCTACGAGGAGCTGGCGAAGAGGGGCGTCCTCGCTCGGGTCGAGCACGAGGTGCTGGACGGCGTGGACGTCGAGTTGAAACCGGACGAACTCGAGCAGGTGCAGTCGTGGCGCAAGCTCGAACCCAAGGTTCTCGACCGTATCGGTCAAGACCAGGCCCGTATGCGGATCCTCGTTGAGGACATTCTTCGCCGAGACCCGGAATGGCCGATCCTCGTGTTCACTCCGAACGTTCTGTCCGCCCAGGTACTCGCCGCGACGCTTCGTTACCGACAGGTATCGGCTGAGGCGGTCAGCGGTCTCACCGGGCGGCAGGCGCGTCGTGACGTCATCGAGAAGTTCAAGAAGGGGGAGGTTCGGGTCCTGACCAACTGCGATCTGCTGATCCAGGGCTTCGATGCACCGGGAGTCCGGGCTCTGTACATCGCGAGACCGACGTTCAGTCCCGTCGCGTACATTCAGATGGCCGGCCGCGGCCTGCGTGGTCCGGCAAACGGCGGCAAGGAGGAGTGTCTCATCGTGGACGTCGCCGACAACTTCGGGGCGGTCAACGACTTCCTCGGATTCCGCTCCTACGAGGACCTTTGGCGAAAGCAGGGAGCATGATCCTCGTACCGGACCTCGCCGACGTCGAGGCGACGACGACCAGCAACGCCGAACGGCGGGTGGCCCGACTGCTGCGGGCGATCGACGGCCCCCGCGACGCGGTCGCCTTCCACTCCGTGAAGCTGCGAAGCCACGCCGTCAAGCAGCAGGGGGAAGCGGACTTCGTCGTGCTCTGGGACGGCGTCGTCGTCATCGTCGAGGTCAAGGGCGGGGGCGTCAGGAAGTACGACGGCGTCTGGTACTCCATCGACCGACACGGTGACTGGAAGAAACTGCGCGAGTCCCCGATGGACCAGGCACAGTCGGCGATGTACGCGTTGCGCGACATCCTCCAGGAGGAAGGCGTCGGTTGGTTCGCGACCGAGGCCGTCGCCCTCACCCCCGACATCGACGCCCCTCCCACCGCGGTCGAGTGGAAGGGGAGCCACTGGTGGGCCAAGGACCAGATGAGCGTCGCGGCGATGGCGGAAGCCCTCGAGAAGGTCGCCGGTGAGGCCAGGACCGCACCCTTCGGAGTCAGGATCGCTCGGCCCGACTCCCTGCGGGCGCGCCTCTTCGGCGAGTTCACGCGGATGCCCGTCATCGACGCACAGCGGGGCGCCGTCATAGAGGAACAGAACCGGGCGACCGAAGGGCAGGCACGGGTCCTGGCCGCGCTCTCCCGGAACCCGAGGATGCTCGTCTTCGGGGGTGCGGGCACCGGGAAGTCCCTGGTGCTGGTGGAAGGCGCGAAACAGGAGGCGGGCGAGGGGAAGTCGGTCCTCATCACCTTCCACTCACCCGCCCTCGTCGACTTCTTCGGTCCGCGGATCGAGGGAAGAGACATCGATCTCCTTCCGTTCGCGGACCTGTCCGGCGACAAGCAGTACGACGTCGTCTTCGTCGACGAGGCACAGGACCTCATGAACGCCGAGGGCATGGACGCACTGGACTCCGTGATCCGCGGAGGTCGCGAAGGCGGTCGGTGGAGAATGTTCCTCGACCCCAACAACCAGGCGCGCGTCGACGGTGAGTTCGACCCGGACGTCTGCGAGTTGGTCCAGCAGGAGGCGCTCCAATACGACCTGGACCGGAACGTTCGCAACACCCGGGCGATCGTCCACGTCGTGCAGGAGTACCTCGGCGCCGACGTCGGGGACCCGGGCATCGTCCACGGTGACCGAGTGGAATGGCGGTGGTCCGATGGAGCGGCCGACGTCGCCACGGCGGAGGACGTGGCCGGGGACCTCGTTGCGAACGGTGCCCGTCGCCAGGACATCTGGATCATCGACGTCTCCGAGGACGCCGAGCCGCGTAGAAGCGAGGCCGGGTTTCTCGTGACGAACCCGCGGTTCGCCAAGGGGCTGGAGGCAGAGCACGTCATCGTCTGCGGCCTGCCTCGGGGATACGACGATCGGGGACTGGCCGCGTTCTACGTGGCCGTCACGAGGGCACGGGTCACGCTCCACGTGGTCGCGTCCAAAGACGACAAGAAGCGACTCCAGGATCTTCTTCGAAAGCAGGTCGGCAAGTGAACCTCACGGTGGCCCAGGAGGAGGCCCTGCGACACCTTCGAGCCTCCTACGTGGGGCCCGAGGCGGGAGACGAGGAGGTCACGGCGAACCTGCCTCACCGGCAGTACGCCGTCGGCATGCTGTTCCCGGTCGAGTCCGAGGCTCGCGGGACTCACGGCGGTGGGGACACGGACGAGGACGTCTCCGCCGACGTCCCCGACGGCGAGGTGGAGGAGAACGGCGCCGGGGTCCCTCTGGCCGAAGACTGGAGGCCTTCGTCCGTCGCGATCTCCTTCGTCACCGACGGCGACTTCGTCGACGTCGACTTCTCGTGCGGCACGTACGCCGTCGTCGACGGGGACGGGCCGCCCAGATGGCGGCGTACCCCGTTCTCCGTCGACGGCATCGAGCTCCGGCGGGAGAACGGGCCCGAGCGCCTGTCCGTGGGCGGTGTCAAGGTCGAGATCGGCTCGCGTTGGCGCGACTTCCGTGGTGACTCGTTGGTCACCGTTCACGTACGGGTTCTGACCGAGTCCACGGGTGACGACCGACTCGACATCCCCGGGATGCTGTTCCAGGTACGCCTGGCCGTCGCTCCTTCCGCCGGTGCGGAGATCCTGGAGTACGACACGACGCGTTCGTTCGACGCCGACCCGGAAGCCGCCGAGCTGCGTCTGCGGTACCGCAATCGAAAGTTCTACGCGGTCGGGCACGGAATGGCCGCGGACTGGGAGTTCACGGCGGGCCGTTGCACCAGGGTTTTCCTCGATCCCGTACCGGCCTTCGTGGTACCCGCCGTCGAGACCACGGGGTTCGAAGAGGGGACCGCCGAAGCCAGGGCTTTGGAGTTGACACACCTCCAGCGGATCGACGAGGACCCCGAAGCGGTCCTTCGGTCGTTGGACGCCTTCGTCGAGACGTTCGCCGGCTGGGCTTCCCGGCAGATGGAACGGGCGGAGGCCTTCGACGACGACAGGGCCGTGGCCGTCCGAATCGCCGGACGTTCACAGGACGCGGTCGGCAGGATGAGGAAGGGCGTCGACCTCCTCCGGGCACCGGAACGGCGACACCTGCGAACGGCTTTCTCACTCGGCATGGCCGCCATGCGACTTCAGATGCGGCAGGGCGCGATCAACCGTGGCGAGCCGGAGGACCAGGTGGCGGAACCGCGGTGGCGCCCGTTCCAACTCGGCTTTCTCCTCGTGTCGTTGGCTTCCACCGTCGACGAGAGGCACGAGGACCGGGATCTCGTCGACCTCATCTGGTTCCCGACCGGTGGCGGTAAGACCGAGGCGTACCTGGGTCTCGCCGCGATCGAGGTCTTCCGTCGACGGCTCGCCCACGATGTGGCCGGTGGGGGAACCGCCGTCATCACCCGCTACACCTTGCGGCTCCTGACCGCTCAGCAATTCCAGCGGGCCGCGGCGTTGGTCTGCGCGATGGAGAGGCTGCGGGCCACGGACGGCCGGGCGAAGGGAATGGCCCCGTTCTCGATCGGCCTGTGGGTGGGCAACGAAGTCACCCCCGGTACGCGTGGAGAGGCGCGTGACGCACTCAAGCGTCTTCGGAAGGCCACACGTCCGGAAGAGGCGAATGAGTTCCAGGTCGAGAGCTGCCCGTGGTGTTTGACGCCGATGGTGCCGAGGCTCAGAAGCGACAAGCCGCAGGACTACGGCATGCGTCCGGTGGGCCCGGACGTCATACTCCACTGCGTCGACGAGTCGTGCGAGTTCGCCGGCGAGCTTCCGCTCGCGGTCGTCGACGAGGTGCTGTACGAGGAACCGCCCACGATCCTGCTGGCCACCGTCGACAAGTTCGCGCGGCTACAGTTCAGGCCGGAAGCCGGCAGGCTGCTCGGCCTCGGGACCACTTTCAAGCAACCGTCCATGATCATTCAGGACGAGCTGCACCTGCTCTCGGGGCCGCTCGGAACCACCGTCGCCGTCTTCGACGCGGTGATCCAGCTCCTGCTGAGCCGGTCGGGGTCCAGCCCCAAGATCGTGGCTTCGACGGCCACCATCCGAGCGTCCGAGGACCAGGTGGGGGGACTGTACGGGCGGGAAGTCGCCCTGTACCCGCCGTCGGGGCTCGACGACGACCGGACCTTCTTCTCCCGTCCCGTGGAGAGCGGGGAAGGACGTCTCTACGTCGGTTTGATGCCGCAGTCGGTCTCCCAGCCGTCGGCCGTCATCGCCGCCGTCACCCCCATGGTGGAGATGCCGGAGGCGCTCGCCGCCCGCGCTCCGTCCGCCGCGCCACGGGACGCTTACTGGACGCTGGTCATGTACCACAACAGTCTCCGCGAGCTCGGGCGTACCTCAACGCTGGTCGTCGACGACGTCAACGGCCGCCTGGAACCCCGCGCCGAGAGGCTCGGTTTCCCGCTGCGCCCCGTCAGGGCGGGCAAAGTCCTGGAACTGACGAGCCGCCGCGGAGCCGAGGAGCTGCCGAACGATCTTCGCGCACTCCGGGTAAAGGTCGACGAGTCGTCGGAGGCCGTCGACGTGGTCCTCTCGTCGAACATGCTCTCCGTGGGTATCGACATCCCGAGGCTCGCGCTGATGCTCATGGTGGGGCAGCCGAAGACCACGGCCGAGTACATCCAGGCCACCAGCCGTGTCGGACGCGGAGACACGAAGGGCGTCGTCGTCACGCTGTTCCGATCGAGCAGGGCACGTGACCGCTCACACTTCGAGACCTTCCGCGGCTACCACGAGGCTCTTTACCGGAGTGTGGAGCCCACGAGCGTCACACCGTGGTCGTTGGCCTCACGCGACAGATCGCTCGCCGGCGCACTCGTGGCGCTGCTGAGGCAGTCGTTCACCGCACTCGCCCCGAACGACGCGGCGGATCGGCTCGACCTCAAGGACAACAGAATCCGCGAGGCGGTCGATCGACTCGTCGACGGGTTCCTCGGCTACGTGACGCGCGCCGACGGTCTCGAGGCGGCGGAGACTCGCTCTGCGGTGTGGAGCCTTCTGAGGGATTGGGATCGGCGGGCGGCACAGGCACGCGAGACGGACGAGCCCCTGTACTACCAGCGCACGAAGAAAGAACAGGCAGCTCTGTTGAAGAGGTTCGGTCAGTCCGGCGAGGGGTGGCTCGTCGGAGACTCGATGAGGTCCGTGGAGCCCAACGTGGCGGTCGAGGTCCAGGAGCCGCATGAGGAGGTGCACCGTGGAGAAGATCAGGCATGACCTGCGCCTCTCCGAGACGATCTCGCCGTTCGGTGTGGGAGCGATCGTCGATGTCCGGGGCGAGTCCCTCATGGCGCCGGACACATCCTGGTGGGACAAGAGGTTCGCCCACGAGATCAGCTGTGAACGTCTGATGGCGCGCCTCGGCGCCGGCGTTCTGAGGCAACCACCGGAGCATGCGGGCCGCGCCGGCAAGGACACCCCCGCGCTGCCGTACTGGCGCTTTCCGGCTTGGCGGTTCTGCGAGCGCTGCGACAGACTCTCGAAGTTGACGGGGAAGAAGAAGGGCAAGTGGAACAACACCTGCGGGTGCGGCGGTGCGCTCGTGCCGATGCGGTACATCGCCGTCTGTGAGAAGGGCAGCCACGCCCAGGACGTCGACTGGCTCAAATGGGCGCATCGTGGACGCTCGGCGAGTCTGAACGAAGCGGTCCGCTTCTGTCGTGACCACAAGTCGCTCAGGTTTCACAAACTGGCCACCCGTGGCGAAGGTCTCGCGGCACTGGTGGTGAAGTGCTACGGATGTGGGAATGAGCGCAGGCTTGCGGAACTCGTGACGAAGGGGGCTCTGCACCGGGACGGAATCCTTTGCGCGGGGCGGCAGCCGTGGGAGCCGGAGGACTCCGTCGAGAAGCCCTGCCCGTACGAGTTGGTCGCCGTGCAGCGCGGTGCCACGGGTAACTACATCGCCGAGAGGATCTCGGCTCTCGACATACCGGAGGAACGTCCGCAGTCCGCGGAAACGGCCGACGAGATCCGCGGGCACGTGTTCTTCGAGAAGATGGTGACGGACAACGGCGGCCCCCTGTCGGAGCAGGTGGCGGAGTGGATCGCCGACGATCTCGGAGTGACGCCGGAAACCGTCCTCGCCGTGGCGGCGGGGGAGGAGACCGCACCGGACGAGATGCTGCTCGATCTCAAGGACGGTGAGTGGGCGGCGTTCCTGAAGAAGCTGGGCGGTGGGCGCGACGGTTCGGGAAGCGACTTCGTCGTCGACGGACGAAGTCTCGAGGACGTCGCAGATCCGCAGAGCTTACTCGACAAGATCAGCGGTATCGGGCAGGTGCGTAGGGTCCGGGAGGTCCGTGCTCTACGAGGGTTCCGGCGCCATGACGCGGAAGCGGTGATGATCGGCGCCGATCTTGGTCCGGACCGGCGGCGTTGGCCCACCTACCCGGCGATCGAACTGTTCGGAGAGGGGATCTTCCTGCGGTTCGACGAGCGGAAGCTCGCCGCATGGGAGGCACAGCCGGAGGTGCAGGCGCGCGCAGGCATCCTCAAGGAGCGTAGGGCCGACTCCCCCTGGGCCAACCGCCTCGACTTGCCGGAACCCAGGTACATCGCCCTACACACGCTGGCGCACCTGCTCATCCGGCGGCTGGCGTTCGCAAGCGGCTATGCGTCCGCCGCACTGCAGGAGCGGATCTACGCGAACTCCGACCGTACGGACAAGACCGCCGGGATCCTGATCTACACCGCGGCGGGAGACGCTCAGGGGACCCTCGGCGGCCTCGTCAGGCTCGGGGAGCCTGAGAAGCTGATCCCGCTCCTGGTGGCCGCCCTGGACGACGCGGACTTCTGTTCCAACGACCCGGTCTGCATCGAGAGCGACCGGCAGGGAGCCTCGCAACTGAACCTCTCGGCCTGCCACGGTTGTTCCCTGGTGAGCGAAACCTCCTGCGAGACCGGGAACCGACTGCTGGATCGACAGCTGGTCCTGGGCGGAAGCGACGTGAGGGGACTCCTGGACGACGTCCTGACGGAGGTCCGGCGGCCCGGGTGACGACTCTGCAATGGCCGTTCCACGGCCCTGAGCGGGACGCTTGGGGCCGTGGAACGGCCATTCGACCACCGACGTGATGTGGTGTCCCGCCTCGTGCCCAAGAAACAGGAACGGGCGGCCGGGGCACATGGGGAGTGAATCCGGCGACCCCGCGGAGACCCCGTACACCGCGTCGCGGGACGCCATCCGTCTTCTCCGGTGGGGGGCGACGGATGGGGACGGCACACGCGACAAACCCAGACGGTCCCCGTGGCACTGGTCATCGACGCCGACGGCCCCGACCGCCGCCTGGCGCGGGTAGTCCGGCGATATACTCCCACCGATCGGAGTCGCAATTCGGCTTCGGCTCGAGGTGGCGATCAGGTGCCAGGCAACGCTGGGCCCTTCCTGTGAGGCTCTTCCAGCCTTGGTACGAGACGTGGTGAAGGGCGAGAACGGCCCTGACGATGCCGATGATCCGGTCGATGCCGTGGCGAAGCCCGCGGAGTTCACCGCAGACCTCGCGCGCGGCACCGGACGATCCTCATTCGAGGAGGATTTCCTCCGGCCGGCGGTTGGTGACGTCGACGGTCTGCCGGCCGATGACGTGCTCGATGCAGGCGATGAGGTCGCCGCCGTGGTCGTCCCGTGCCATGGCACGGAGTTCACGGACGAGTTCCCGTCCGTTGACGAGCACGATGGGGTATTGATCCTCCGCCATCTCCAACTGAGCGGCCTCCGAGAAGACCCCGGTGGTGACGTAAACCCCGATCCAACCTCGACGCAGGCGTGCGACGACTCTGGCGATCTGTTCGGCGGAGACGCTGCTTCCGGGCAGGATGCACTTGGCCTGCCCCAGCACGACGAGGCTGGTGCCGGCCAGGCCGCTGCCCAGGTCGAGGCGGCCGACGAAGTCGGCTCCCCCGTCGCCGGACCTTCGGGTGAGCCATCCCTCCAGGTAGCCGTGGCCATTACCTCGAAACCTGCGGGCCGCCACGGCGGAGGCGAGCCCCTCGAAGTCGTGCTTGCGACCGTCGAAGTGCTGATGTATGAGCCGGAGGTCCGCCTCCTCCCGGCTCCCCGGCTCCGGCTGTTGTTCCCGTACCTTGGTCACACGGGCGCGGGCGACTCGTCGTCGGACCCTGGGCAACGCCGCGTGACCGTGCCTGACCCACTCGCGCCAGGCCTTCGGGGCGAGCTCCAGCGCCTCGTCGTCGGACGTCCCGGGATCGCGTCGCGCGCTGATCCAGTCCCAGTCGACCCTGTCGTCCTCGACGGTCAGATCGATCAGCGCGATGTCGTAGACGGTAATTGGTGAAGGTGGTCCGGTCTCTTCCGGCCCACTGCACGAGACGTTCGGCTCGCTCGATGATCCCCACACCGCAGAACTCCACATAACCCTTGGGTTTGCCGTTCCGCGAGACCGCACGGAAGAGCAGGAGGGGGACGGCACCGGCGCGGCCCTCGGGGGTGGGCGCCTGATGTCCGTCGAAGGCGTCCAGGAGGGCCGCGTTGCCCCTCGTGCCTCCCGGAGGTCCGTTCAGCCCTGCCTTGTGATCACCGAAGTATCGGACATGACCGTTGTCGAGGTCGAAGACATCGTGCCAGGGGGTCTGCTCGGTGCCGGCCTTCCAAGGGCTGGAGCGGATCAGCACGGCGGGACGGCGCTCGCCGTCCTCGGTCCGCACATGGGCCATCGCGTTGATACCGGCCTCGAGTAGGGCGCGTCGACGTCCCGGGGTGTGCGTCGTGAAGTAGAAGTTCGGGTAACCGTCCAGGCGTTGTACCGTCGGGTCCTTGTCGACGGGGTAACGCAGGACCTCCCCCACACGTAGCGTCTCGCCCATTCGACGCTTTCCTCCGTCTCCCCGCATCCGACTTGTGTGATCACCCTATGGGTAAGCACTGACGGTGAACCTCCGTGAGGTCCACCTTCGGACGCCCGACGGTTATCACGGAGGACTCGCCCGGACCCCATGACCGGTTGGGGCGCTGAGGCGGTCCGCGCCGGAGGATGGCCACGTGCGTCGCGACGCCGGTGGGTGGTCGCCTACGGCTTTACCGGCTCGTATGACGCCATGTGCCGGCACCGGCCCTCGTATCGCTCGCGCTCACCCGCTCCGTGAAGAGGGCGTTCGACCGAGACCCGGTGAACCCGACGCTGTGGGGATCACACGAGCAGGCGGGCGCGTCTCAGGGACCCCCACCCGATCAAAGACGGCACTCCTGGAGGTATTCGTGTATGGCCTTGCCGATGGCCGCGCCGAGGCCGACCGGAACGGCGTTGCCGATCTGCCGGGCGATCTCGATCTTCGAGCCGTACCACTTGAAGGTCTGGGGGAAGCCCTGGATCAGGGCGGCTTCGTAGTGGGTGATGGGCCGGTCCGCCGTGGGATGGAGGTAGCGCCCCTTCTCCGGCTTGTAGAACTCGGTGCGGATGGTGACCGAGGGGCGATCGACGTGGAGCCGCCCCATGACGTCGCCGGAACCGTTGTCGTGACGGTCCCAACTGGGAGTCGACAAGGGGACTTCCTTCCCGTCGATGAGTGCCGTCTTGCCGCGCAGGTCCTTACGGTTGCCGCCCGGGGGGATGGCCTTGTATCGAGCCAGGGACAGGTCTCTGGGGCTTCGGCCTATGTGCAGTTCGGTCGTGAGATACGGACCGGGCACACGAACCCCCGCGCTGGTGACGGCCGAGGATTCGATCTCGGGCAGCTCCGTACCGACGGTGGTCTCGGAGGTTTTGGAGAAAACGGCTTCCTGCACAGAGGTCCAGGTCGGAATCCCGTCGGTGGCGAGTTGACCCACGGGACGGCGTATGTGGGTGGCGGCGGGGTGGGTCAAGGGGGCGCCTGTGTGGTGCGAGGCGATGACGTCGTCACGGGTGCCGATGACGATGGCCCTGCGTCGGGCCTGGGGTACCCCGTAGTCGGCGGAGTTCAGGACCGCCGCGACGATGCGGTAGTCGCCCAGTCGCTTCTTGTCCGCGACGGCCGCCTTGAGGTCCAGGAACTGGGGTGATCGTAGAAAACGATCGACGTTCTCGATGACGAAGACCTTTGGACGGATCTCCTCGACCACCAGCAGATACTGCTTCCACAGCAGATTCCGCGGGTCGTCGGGGTCCTCCTTGCCCAATCCGGAGAATCCCTGACATGGGGGACCACCGATGATCACGTCGGCTTTGCCCTGGTAGTCCGAGCAGTCCCACCGCGTGATGTCGGTGTTCGCCACGTGATCACCGAAGTTAGCCGCGTAGGTGGCCGCGGCCGCCGCGTCGGACTCCACCGCGGCGATGCTGCGGAACGGGCTGGACCCCTCGCCGACGGGCTCGTATCCCATCGTCAGCCCGGCGGTGAACCCACCCGCTCCCGAGAAGAGGTCCACGACCGTGATCGTGGAGTCATCGGCGACGCGCTCGGCGTCGGACGGGGTCTTCGGGGCAACGGTGGGCATGACGCCGGATTCTACGTCGACGACATCGCGCCGGTCGAAACGGGAGGCTCGTCCCGGGAGATACGAGACGATCTCGTCAGCCGAGGGCCGCGATGATACATCGGCCCAGTTCACGGGCGAGTCGGGGAGGGACCGCCTGGCTCACCTGACGGTAGGCGGAGGTCTTCTTCCCCCGAATCCTCCAATCTTCGGGGAGCCCCTGTAGGAGCGCCACCTGTTCGACGGTGAGCTTCGGCAGTCCGTAGCGGGGCTCCACGTCGAGGTCGAGCCGAAAGTCCGGCCCCGGCACCTCGTCGCCGATGCTCCCGCCATACACACCGTGTCGCGCCCACTGGACCTTGGCCCGCGAGGGCCCCAGATCGGCTCCACCCCTACCCGTGGCGCCACCGACGATCAGCGGTGCCGGGGAATCCGCCCGCGCCGCCCATTCGGCGGCCTGCGGCCAACCACGGGCGGCCATGGTCTCCATCAGGGCCTCGCCGAGGGTCGGAGCAGGTCTGCCCGTGAGTGTCGGCCAGGAGAAGCGGCTCATGTCCTCGGGCGTCATCGCGACGACGAAGCCGTGGACACGGGTTTGGGGGATCTCGAAGTCCGTCGCCTGAAGGCTGCCCCAGGCCACGTCGTATCCCAGCGCCTCGACGGTCTGCCGGATGCGCCGTCGGGGCTCCTCGAAACGGGCGTCGGTCTGGAAGGTGGGGATGTTCTCCAACACCAAGACGCGCGGGCGCACGGCGAGGGCCATCTGCAGAGCGGCCTCCAGGGCGTCGCGTGGGTCGCTCATGGCCTGCTGCAGGCCGGCCATGGTGTAGGGCGAGCGTGGTAGTCCACAGCACAGCACGTCCACCGTGTCCAACTGCGGGTGCTGCTTGGGGTCCACGCTTCGGATGTCGTCGTGGAGCACATGCCAGCCGGGCCGGTTGTGCCGGAGGGTGGCACAGCTGTCGGCGTCGATGTCGACGGCGGCCAGGACGGTGAAACCGGCCTGCTCCAATCCGAGCGCCTGGCCTCCGACACCCGCGCACACGTCGACGACCGTGGGCGTTTTGCGCACGGGGAGGTCGACGGCGCCCTCCTCGCCACTGCGCCCCGTCTGGCCGTGTCCGCCTGCCGTCGGGCCGGCGGACGTCGCCTCGCTTCGAGACCTCGTGGTGATCGGGTTCGGCGGATCGTTGCGGACCTCCCCGTCGTTCCCGTCGCTCTCCGCTCCGCCGATGGTGTGGAGTGTCTCGGCGAGGGCGACCCTCAGTTCGCCGTCGAGTTCGTCCGCCGTGAGGGACTCGAAGGAGACGAAGGCACGCAGGCGCATGAGTCGCAGCAGGAACTCGCGGAAGAACTTCCGCTCCTTCACGTCCACGGCGGGGATATCGGCCTCCGCCCAGACCCTGACGATGGCGCGGACGAGATGAGGGCTGGCTCCGAGGGAGACCCGACGGCCGTAGATCTGATCGAAGGCGGACTCGCTGAGGACGGCGAGGGAGGCGTAGATGTCCTCCCTCGGCGCGTCCCCGTCGTGGACGAGGTGGGCGCGCCACCACAGGCGGCCGAAGACGTGACGGGTGACGTCGACGCCCTGGGCACGCTCGGCGTGCAGCCTGGGGAAGCGCCATGCGGTGACGTCGGGCATGACGATCAGGGAGAGGAAGGCCCACATGTCGCCGACGACGGCTTCAGCGGGGATGATCCCGGAGTCGCGGTGAAGGATCTCGGCGACGGGGACGTCGAAGCGGGAAACTCTCCGCCCGAGCGGGGTGTGGGGGAAGCCCTGGTCGACGGCGACGGCGAGGACCGCCTCCCGTATCTCCCTCAGTCGGGCCTCGGGAGCCCTCACCCCGCCGGTGGCCGCGTAGAACAGGGCGGGGTGGGAGTAGCCTGCGCGCTTTCGGAGCTCGTCGAGGGTGCTGCGTCGGGCGGTGTCGGCGAGTTCCGCGGCCGCGGCGGGGAGGAGGCGGGGGAACAGGTAGGCCATCACGACTCCTTGGCGAAGAGGCCGACGGCGTCTTGGATACGGGTGGACAGCAGTGCGGGGTCGCCGCGTCGCACCGAGCGCAGGGAGGCCACGTCGGTTCTCGGGAAGTGGGTTCGGACGACACCGAGCAGGGTGTGACCGAGGGTGTCCGGCTCGAAGAGCGAGTCGTCGTCGAGTTCGTCGTGGTCTAGGGCGTGCTCGATCATGAGTCGGGTGACGTCCTGACGCAGCGCGGATTGGATCATCCGCTCGGCTGGGGTCGCCTTCTTCGCCTTGCGTAGCGCTTCGAGTACCAGGGGTGTCCGACTGTTGACCAGGAGAAGGAGGGAGCCCATCGTGGCGGCCTCCAGGTTCCGCCCGATCTGCAGATGCCAGGGGGCGTCCACCGGGTATCCGGCGTCCAGGAAGTCGACGACGGCCATGGGGAACTGTGAGGCGTCGCCTTGGAGACGTACCTGGGTGCGGGTTCGCCACAGTACGGAACCGGCTCGACGGGGGCCGGTCGGGTCGGGGTTGTCCAGTCGCCGTGCGAGGACGAGTTGGGTGTCGAGGATCAGAACGCCACCGCTTTCCCGCCCCGGCACGGTGAAGGCGGGCTGGACCGTACGGACGCCGACACCGTGCAGGAGGATGCGGTGGGCGAGCACGCGGAGTCCCGAACCGGAGGAACTCCACACGGTGGTGAGGGCGAGCTCCGCTTCCAGGGGGAGACCGGAGGTCTCGCGGACTTCGTCGAGGTCGACGTCGATGGAGCACTCGAGGCCGAGATCCGTCTGGTAGTCCCAGTCGACGAGTGCCGACGGCAGCGGGACCGCGGAGCCTTCGTCCTCGCGGAGGGTCCAGCCGGAGACGGAGACGGCGTCCGGGTGCGGGCGCCGGTACGGGTAGGCACGACGGTTCACTCGGCTCCCTCCCGCCGGTCCGCGGTCACGAGGACCTCGGTGACGGTGTCGGGGGCGGGTATGACGAGAAGGGACCACACGACGTCGTCGCCTCCGACCACTTTGAGACTCTCGGTGCGCAGGACCTCACCGTCCCCGCACCGCCAACCCAGAACGGTGGGAACGGCCGCGCCCTGAGGGGGCGTTTCCTCTCGGCCCGTGTCGTCGCCGAGGGCGACGGAGAGTCGGCCGCGCACGGTCTGTTCGCCCGTGTCCAGGAGTTGGAAGCGCTGTACCAGCACGGTCCGCCCGTCGAGGACGTCGAACAAGGGCTCCTCGAGATAACGGACCCGGGCGCCGCGTCGGCCACGGACGACCGTCCCCGGGGAGCCCCCCGGAACACCGGTTCCGGGGGGCTCCGTGGCCGTCCCAGCGTTGCCGGCGGGGCTCGGAGCGTCTGTTCCCGACGCGGCGTCGAAGACGACGGAGCCGCCCTCACCGGGGGCGCCGGCCATGAGACCGGCCATGAGCTGACTCATGCCCGCGAGGGAGACCCCCTCCCCGGAGTGGTCTGCGACGGCTGCGGGGGCCGCCGCCTCCCGCATGGCGTCCGTTATCCGACGCAGGGCGTGGCGGGCCAACCTTCGGTCGTCGCCTTGGAGACGGTCCACCTTCCAGTCGTCGTGACTGGCCGGCTCGGTGGCCGCGAAGACGCGGTCCATGCCGGGGTCCGCGCGGAAGACCGCGGCGTAACCGCCGTGCTCCTCGAAGAAGGGCGGCCCCTCCAGGTAACGCACGACGAGGTCCACGGGACGCATCAGACAGGTGTGGTGGATACGCTCGCCGAGACCGGCCTCGAGGGCGACCCTGGGCGGAGGTCCGGGTGGAGCGAGGAATCGTCGGACACCGAGACGCCCGAGGGTACGCCGCAGGCTCTCATGACGCAGCTCACGGTCCATCTGGCCGTGCGCCCAGAGGAAAGGACGTAGGTGCGGCACTTCGGACGGGCGGGGGACGCGGACCTCCGCGCCGTCGTGAAGGAGCGAGAACCGCATGGGGGCGCCCCCGCCTTCGGGAAGCATCTTCGGCCATAGATGCCACACCATGGAGTCGGCGATCCATCGCATGGCCTCGGAGGCGTCGCGCCCCCCGAAGACGGGGTCGACGATGGCGACGGTGGTGCCGGTCTCCCCTGGGGGGAATGCCGGTAGACCGAGGCGGCGGGCGACCTCGTCGGCCTCCTCGTCGAGCAGCGGCTCGACGTAGTCGTCCCGCGCACGGCCCCAGTAATGGCGTCCGGTGAAGGTCTTCGGGCCGGCGACGGTCTCGGTGCCGTAGCTCTCGTGGACGGCCCAGCCGATGAGTCGCGTCTCCAATCGGCCCTCGGCCCGGCAGCGGGTGTGGACGAGGACCGTACGCGACGCGGAGACCAGGTGGAAGACGGCCTTGCCGTACCCGTACGTACCGCCGCGACCGTCGAGGTCCTGGGAACTTCCGGTCTTGCGGACGAAGGAGACGAAGTCGGCGTCGCCGTCGGTCACGACGTCCGCGCGGGTGGGGCCGCCCAGACCGCGTGTGCCCGTGTCCGTCACGGTGAGGATCCGTAGGACGGGACGGGCCAGGGACGAGCGCAGGGCGAGGTGCTCGGCGATGGGCGCGTTCTCCGATAGGAGTGCGCGCCACACCGGGGCTTGGCCCGGCCCCAGCGTACGCAGTTCGATCCGGTAGTCGACCGGTCCGTCACCGGCTCGAGCGTCCCAGCTGTTCTGCGCGGACTCGCGCACGAGCAGCGTCAGCGGGTCGAGTTCCGTGGCGTCGAGGTTCTTGAGCATCCCCTCCGCGGCACCACCGCCTCCAGGACCGTAGGGCTCCGACATCCAGCACGGCGACGTGGTCACGCGGTCTCCCCCATCCGTGTGAGGTGTTCGTTCACGGCCGTGTCGTCGAGGGGTTCGGTGCGCACTGCGGCCAGGTCGACGGTGTACTGGACGTCGGACACCCCCGGCGGTGGCGCCTGCCCTGCCATGGACGCCGTCGTGAGCCGCGGGAAGTCGTCGTCGACCAGGTGCCATCGGCTCTCGACGAGACGGAGACGCGGATCGTGTCGGTGGTCGTCGCCGGAAGGCCGGTAACCGAGGCCCATGAGCTTGGACAACAGCGTCAGCTCGTCACCGCACAGCCTCCTCGCCCTTGTGACCAGTTCGGACAGCGATTCACCCTCGGGATACACCTCGAAGCGGTGCCAGGCCAGAAGCAGACCGCCGGCGGGTGCCTCGAGCTGGTCCAGCCCGTGCACCTGCACGGTGCGGCGCTCCGACTCGGTGACGATGCTCTTGACCTCGACGGCCCGCAGACCGTCGCTGAAGTCGTGACGGCCGCCTTCGGGGCCGGTCCAGTGCCGCACGGCGTCGGGGTCGTCCTCGAGCATACGGACGAGGACGAGCAGTTCGCCGAACAGGCCTGTGATCTGGGCGGGGGTCAGGACCCGGGGAGGCGGGGCGAACAGCTGCCGCCAGCGGTCCACCACCACACGTGCGGTGTGATAGGGACGTGCGGCGTCGGCCTCCAACGCCACGAGGACGTCACGGCACAGGCCGGTGAAGACGTCGTCGAGTTCGCGTCGGCTGCAGGCTATGTCGGCGTACCGGATGTACCCGTCCTCGCTCTGCAACGGACGTTCGGAGATGGTGAGAGCGGCACCCACGGGGGTGTCGGCGATGCGCTGTCGTGCACGAAGCGGGACCATCAGGTGACGCATGCCGGTCACGTCCACGGCGGCCAGGACCCGCCCACAGGGGGTGGGGACGGGCAGGGCGGAGGTGCGCAGTACGTCCGCGTGCGGAACGGGGGCGGCCTCCAGGTGCTCCCAGTGCTCGTCCAGAACCGTGCGCAGGTCGCTCATCGGCCGTCCTCGAGGAGCATGGCCCTCTCGGCGTCGTCCATGGCGTCGAGTTCGTCCTGCTCAGAGACGACACCGCTGAGGTCGGCGCTGTACCACTCCACCCTGGCGTCCTCGCCTCGGGGCTGGGGGAAGACGAGACCGACGCCGATGACGTGGTCGACGGCGTCGAGCGGTTCGCGTCGCTTACTCGTGGGCGGTGAGACACGGTCGATCGGATAGAGGGCCAGCAGACCGGTCTCGGGGCACTGGATCTGACGCAACCGCTTCAGTTCCGCCTCGTTGAGCTCACCGGACCCGCTCACGTCGAGGTCGACGCCTGCGTCACGGGGGCTCATCAGGGTCTTGATGTCCGCGGCCTCGTGACCGGTCATCTCGAGCTTCGCACGGTTGACGCGTTCCACCCGGATGCCGGGGGCGAACTCGTAGGAGCCCTCGGGCGATCCTCCGGGCTTACCGATGATCGCCACGTTCCAGTTCCTCAGAGGGCCTCCGTGGGCCTTGACGCGCCGCTCGATGTACTGGCTCAGCATCGCCGTGTCACATTCGATCGACTTGTCGTGGAAACGGTAGCGGCCCAGGAATTCCAGGACGAGGTCGTGGGGGACGCCGCGCAGCAGGTGTCGGCCGTGCTCGGTGCGGTCCTCGTGCCGGGCTCCGACGTCGAGTGCCCTGCGGACGAGGTGGCCGGCCGCTTCACGGTTGGCGCGCAGCCATTCCGCGTCCCGTGTGCGGAAGTAGCGCGTCTGTACACGTTGGCCGCCGTAGGAGGAACTGGCCTTGACCGCGTCACGCATCTTGGCGGCGGCGGTGATCCGGAGCGCCGGGTGGTTACGCAGCCGGACGGCGAAGGACAACGGCGTCTTGTCCTCGATCATGTAGACGTCGATGTCTCGACGCATCTCGGCCTCGACCGTCGCGATGTGGCGGAACCAGTCGCGTAGCTCCGAGGTCATCCAGATGCGCGGCAGGTCGGCGTAGCCGTCGCGGAAACCGAACCAGCGCCCCATCTGCAGCAGGGTGTCGTACGTGGAGGCGCCGCGGACGAAGTAGCTGACAGTGAGGCCCTCGAGTGTGAGGCCGCGCGAGAGGGTGTTACCGCCGACGGCGATGGCGACGACCGGACCCGACTCGTAGTCGAGGCGTTCGACGCTCTTGGAGTTGTCGAGGACGACACGGCAGTCCTCGATGACTCCGACGAGCTCGCTCAGGAGGACGTCGAAGGGCACTTTCTCCTCCCCGAGGGGAGGCTCGGAACCGGGGACACGTGCGGTCTCGGCGTCCCACAGCGCCCGAAGCTCGTCGAGGAGATCCCGGTCGCCGGTGCCGACGAGGTCGACGACGTTCTTACGGAAGTCCTCGAGAGGCTCCTTGAAGCTCTCGTGGACGGCCGTGCTCACACTCGTGTGGATCAGCATGGTGGAGTGGGCGACCCCACGTCCGCGGACCCGACGGGCCGCCGTGGCGAGCCAGAAGTAGAGAACGGACGTCCGCAGGGATCCCTCGACCTCGGGGAGGAAGTCGTCCAGCTCGTCACGGCCGGGGCGGACGAGGTCCACCTCCCACGGAGGGATGACACGGATCATGTCGTAGCCGTCCGACACGTCCTGCGGGTCCTCACCGTCGATCGGCTCCCGGCCGAAGAGGACCTCGGTCCCGAAGTGTCCTTCGGGCTTGGGCAGGTTGACGATGAAGTCCCGCGGGTACAGGTCGTCCGCGGCCGGGTCGATGAGGAGGTTGGCGAACGGAGTCGCCGTGTAGCCGACGTAACCACCGCGCGGGAAGAGGTCGATGATCTCGCGAATCAGCGGGTTCGTACGCTTCGAGGCGACGCTCGCCTGGTCGGCCTCGTCGTCGATGATCAGGGTGGGACAGTTCCTGAGGTTCTCCGCAGTGGCTTTCTCCAGCCACTCCTTCAACTTCTTCAGTCGCGGCACGTTCTTCTTCACGACGCACAGCACGTGCTGATCGCTTCTATGGGTGAAGAAGGCGGCCGGGCTGCCGGGGGGCGCCTCGAAGTCGCCGTCCGGGCCGGTGAGCGGATGCCACTGATCCGGGACGGGGTCCACCAACTGCTTCTCCAGGCGCAGCTGCGTCTGCCTCCGCAGGCCGTTGTGAATGCCCGCCAGGACAATGAAGAACTTGTATCCGGCGTCCGCCGCCTTGGCGATGAGGGCCGTGAAGTTCGTGGTCTTGCCGGACTGCACGTAGCCGACGACGAGGCCACGGGTGGAGAACCCGCGCTCCATGGGGTGGTCGAGCATCGAGACGACCTTGGTGGACGCCTCGTCGAGGGACTGCAGGGCGGCTTCGTCCAAGCGTCCCTTCCCCAGCAGCTCCTGAAGCGCGGGCCAACAGCGGTCACCCTGCTGAGGACCGACGTACCACGTCTCCCGGTTGTTGCGGACGACCGAACCGGGCTGGCGCATCTCACGAACCCTGATGGTCTCCCGCTGATGCCGCTCGGCGATGCGCTTGGCTATGGCCGTGTCCATGCCGAAGAGCTTGATCGTGTTCAGAGCCTGCTCGGGCGTCTGAGTCTTGATCATGTTCTTGAAGGCTTCATACTGCGCGTCGAACTCGTTCATGATCCCCCTCGGGTCCCCGCCCCGGCCATCCAGGGGAAGCCCCGACCAGGAAAGCTGTGACACGAAAGTACAGAAATTACCGCAGCCCACGGCGGGCGGGCCAATGAAGCCCCTCCCACCCCTCACCCTGCCGATGTTTCCCTGATCACGACAAGCGAGCCACTCGGCGTGGGCGCGGACCTCACCGAGAAGACATAACCTCGCACACCGGAAGGAATCACCTCGCCGGTCGACCGGGCGCCCACCGACGGACCGGGGACACCCCCGTCGCACTACACGAACACCTCGGGGAGAGCCCGCCGATGCGAGCGTCGACTGGCCCCGGTGCCCACGTCCGTCGCGCTCCGTATCGCGGCTCCGGGTGCCCGTGATCGCGGGACGACGACCACACCCCGCTCAGCCTGTGAAAATGGAGGCGGGGACCGAGTCAACCGGTTTCGTCCGGTTCGCCGACGGCGCGGCCGAGACCTTCGGGGCTTGTTCGGGATGCCCGCGAACGACGACGGACGCCCCGCCGCCATATGTCGAAGAGGAAAAGGGGTGCCGTTCCGGATGGGGTCCAGCAGCGAGTCACGGGGGACGCGGGATCGCTCCTGGAAGCCACGTCCCGGACGTAGTCGGGCCCAGGTCTCGAGGGAACAAGATCGCGCAGCCGGCGGAGCCGCCCTGCGGCTGGTGGACACCGGTGGCGGAAGGTTCGCGCGTGCGAGCGTCGTCCTCGACCGCCCGATGCGCACCGGTCGGGTGCGCGCGACTCTTCGGTGGCGGGCAGGCGGTCGGACCTCCTCCGTACGACTGGGCGAGGTGGACCGGGCAACACGGTCGGAGAACCTACGTGAGGGCTGGCGCCTGGCCCGCGAGGCCGGACTACTGTCCTCGGAACTCCCGGAGGGATCCTGGGCCCGGTCCGCCGCCACCCGTGCGTCGATGAAGGCCAACAAGGGCAAGGACACCGGACCGGAGAGGCGTCTTCGCTCCATCCTTCACCGAGCGGGACTGCGCTACCGGGTGTCCGTGCGACCGATCCCGTCTCTTCGCCGGACGGCGGACGTGGTGTTCACCGCGGCCAGGGTGGCGGTCTTCGTGGACGGCTGCTTCTGGCACGGATGCCCGGAGCACGGCACATTGCCTGCGAGCAACCGGGACTTCTGGGCGGCGAAGATCGCCGGGAACAAGGCACGGGACGCCGAGACGACGAAGCTGTTGGAACAGGCGGGCTGGACGGTCGTGCGCGTCTGGGAGCACACCACCCCCGAAGCGGCGGCGAGCACCGTCATCGCGGCCGTCGCAGCCGCACGCGCATCCGCCCGCCCAGTCAAAGTGGACGGCTGTTGAGCAGGTCGTCAATGGCGTCGGCCTCACGGCGGAGGACGATCCTCCCGTCACCGTCGCTGTAGGCGAGGATCCTCGATCCAACGTGCATACCCGCCTCCGCCAGAACGCCCACGGGGAGCTCTACGGTCCCACCCTCACCGATCACGGTCTCCGCCGGTTCTCTGATCATGGCTCCAGGATGTCAGTCCACGACTCGGCGCCTCTGACCGGCCGACCGGATACACAGGCGATCGCGACCCCGGAGCCGGATACCGTGGTACCCACCACAGGAGCTTGTGAGGGGCCTCGCGTTTTCCGGACAGGTGATTCAGCCGGTTATTTCATGCGGCGAGGCGGAGTCGTTCATGCTCGGCGTGCGCTTCTCGTGGCGGACGATAACCGATCGCCGAGTGAAGACGCCTGCGATTGTACCAGAACTCG
>NZ_JBXUOY010000014.1:0-38398 GCF_057196705.1 Streptomyces sp. ATLC9
ACGAACATTGCTGCTGGACTCCGCCACCACACCCGCGACGCCAACCGTCCGCTGACCACCCTCGGCATCACGTGATCAACCAGGACACATCACCTGAACGACGCGCCCCTGCCGCCAGGGGGCCGAACCGGTTCTTCTCGATGACGAGGTCGACTTCGCCGGCCCGCGGTGATTCCGGCTGGCCCATGTCGGGCCGCTCCACCTTGATGACGACGGAGGCGTCGTTCTTGATCGCCCTCGATTCGCGCATCAGGCCGTCGTCGTTGAGCTGGGACAGGGCGATGACGTGGCAGTCGAGCTCGACCGCGAGGTTCTTCAGGCCGCGGGAGACGGACGCGACGACCTGCTCACGGGTCATGTTGCGGCGCTGCTCGATCTCGACGAGCTGGAGGTAGTCGACGACCAGGAGCTGGAGGCCGCCGGCGCGGACGCAGGAGCGCGCCGCGGCCGCGATGTCGGCCAGCGATGCGCCGTCGGGCCGGTAGACCCGCAGCGGCAGCTTCCGGAACAGCTCCGGGCCGAGCCGGTGGACGGTCTCCCAGCCCTCCTTGGTGAGGCCGCCCTGGTGCGTGAGGTGGTGCAGCGGGATCTTCCCCTCGGCGGCGGTGATCTTCTGCATCAGCTCGGTGCCGCTCATCTCCAGCGAGGAGAACAGCACCTGCGCGCCGGTCTTGGCGGCCGCGACGGCCGCGTTCAGCGCCAGCGTCGACTTGCCTGCGCCGGACTGCGCCGCGATGACGGTGACGTTGCCCGGGTGCATGCCCGAGGTGATCGCATCGAGGTCGGAGAAGCCATAGGTCAGGCCCATCCGCTTGCCGTCCTGGATGGCCTCCAGTTCCTCGACGAACCCCAGGTACAGGTCGTCGACGGTGGGCGGTGCCTGGTGCAGGCCCGGGGTGCCCGCGATGATCTCGGTGAGCTGCTGTTCGACGAGCTCGCGGACCTCGCCTTCGTCGCCCTCCTCGCTGTAGGCGTACTGCAAGATGCGCTGGGCCGCCTCGATCACCCCGCGGCGGTATGCCTTGGCCCGCACGATCTGGGCGTAGTGCGGCCCGGTCGCCGCGGTGGGTACGGCCTGGGCGCAGCCGTGCAGGTAGCCGGCACCGCCGACGCGGGCGAGGTCCCCGCGCTCGGTGAGCTCTTCGGTGACGGTGAGGACATCGACCGGCTCACCAGCCTCGTGCAGGGCGCAGATGGCGCGGTGGATGGTGCCGTGCGCGGGCCGGTAGTAGTCCTCGGCCACCAGGCCCGTCTCCAGGATCTCGGAGAAGTACTGGTGGCTGGCCATGGTCGGGCTGCCGGAGAGCAGCAGCGCGCCAATCACGGCCTGCTCGGCCTCGAGGTTCTGCGGAGGGGTGCGGGTGGATGTGCCGGCGGGGGCTTCCTGGGGCGGGATGGTGGACACTGGTGGTCTCCCTGTTCGGTGAAGTGGGCAGGGGGTGGCGGGCCGTTCCCGGGCGATGGGAGCGGCCCGCATCGGGTGTCAGGCCGGTACGGCCAGGGCACAGTCGACGCAGCCCCGCCGGTAGCGGCTGGGGTGGTCCGGGCACCGCTCACGACCGCCGGCGTCCTGCGCCGCGGCGCCGTCGGCCGTGCCTCCGGTGGTGGCCTTGGCGTACAGCCGCAGGTCCTGCACCCAGCCGAGCAGGCACTTCGACCACGACACCGCGCCGCGGGTGTTCTTCAGCACGTCGGCTTCCAGCAGTTCGCGCTGGGCGTCGGTCATCTCCGTCAGGGGCGGCCAGCCCTGGGCGCGCATCGTCCGCAGCAGAGGCCGCGCGCAGCGGTGAGCCGTCTTCGCGCCGGCCTGCCAGCGGTTCATGCCCTGGAGGAACTGCGCGGCGGCTGTGAGTTCCTCGGGGGAGAACTCCGCCGCCTCCTCCCTCTGTGACGGGAGTGACCCGGTGGGGCTGGAGGGGGTAGGGGGTGGTGGCTCCCCCCCCCCCGGGGGGTGTGGGGGGGGAGCGGTACTACGTCCCGGAACCCGGGACGTGTTCTGACCTGCGGGAACGCCTCGGATTCCACGTCCCGGAACGCCGGATGTGGTGTTACCACGTCCCGGGTTCCGGGACGTGGTCTGACCTGCGGTTTTACCTTCTTCCCCGAACTCCACGTCCGGCGTTCCGGGACGTGTTCCCACCTGCGGTTTTACCTCGCCGTGACCTTCTGTCTCGGGCGTGGGGGCGTGGTCGGGGTTCCACGCCGGGTTGTCGAACGCCTCGTAGACCAACGGGCCCAACCGTCCCGGCTTGTCCGGGTGAGGCAGCCGCGTGCGGCGCAGGTAGCCGGCGTCCAGCAGGCGGGCGAACGACTCGTACACGGCGTTCTTGCCGACCAGCTCGTTTGCGTTCTTCGCGGACCGGATGCCCCGCGCCTGGAGCTGCTGCCACACCGTCATCGGCGTGCACTCGATCTTGGACGCCAGGTTGAACATCACCTGCAGCATCACGACGTAGTCCAGCGCGTGGACCAGATTCGAACCGATCCCCAGATGCCGGGGAACCGACACCCCGGACACCGGCGCCTGCGCCTGGACGACCTTCCCCGCACCGTCGATACAGTCACGCTCCTCCCCGCTCATCGAGCCACCCCCGTAGCGAGACCAGACGGGCGGACCACGGCGTGCAGCTGCTGCTGCACCAGGCGCAGCGCACCGCGCGCACGGGCGGCAGCCGACGCCGGACAGACCGGACGAGAGGCAGGCGCATTCATGTCGCCGATCATCAGGGCAACTGCCTGTGGATAGATTTCGTCGGCCGCCCGAGGCAGGGGCGCCGGGCGGCCGGGCCGCTCTTGGCGGAGCGCGACGCCACCCCGGCCCAGCCGGGCAAGGGCAGAGGAGGGGCGGCCCGCCAGCGCCTGCCGCGCAGCGACCACTGCTCCCGCGCTCACCGGCACTCCTCGCAGACGGCCGCGGGCGGGCAAGGAACAGTAGCGACAGTGCACCCCCGCCCAGCGGTGTTTGTGAGAAGGTCGGCGGCGAGACGGCGCGGCGATGGCGGTCAGGGAGGGCGCCGAGCCCCAGCAAGCGGCTTCGTGCCCGCTATGCCTTGAGCAGGAGTGGCGAGGCTGGTAAAAGGCACGGCTGTACTGCACAATGGCTCCTGTCGTTGAGGCTCCGCCAAAACGGCACGACGAAGCCCTGCTGCGGTGCTTCGGGTTCCTGCGAGAGAACCAGTAGTCGAACAGCTCGGACGGTTGCTACCCGTTCGAGCAGTTCCTTCGGATGGGCCCGCTAAGCCCTCCGGTAGCTGAAGGGACGCTCAGCCAAGGTGACCGCTAATCACCTTGAGTACCGGGCGTCCCGGGCGGCTCAGCCTGCGGCTACAGGCTTCGCCCTTGGGTTACCGCATCATCTCGGCCTCCATCGTGGCAGTTGTTCGGGATAAGAAAACGGCTGGTCTTGCCAGTGGCGGGAGCAGACGATCAGATCCTGCAGCCAACGCCATGGCGGCCTGGACGATCTTCTGTGTGTTTCCCGCAGGGTGGGAAACGTTTCCCTTCCTCGTCCTACGGGGCGGGCCGGCAGGATGCGTTGGGTCTTCTTTTCCCTTCGGGTATGCGGCGTACGGCTGAGTGGCAGGTTCTTGGCGCAGCGTGTGTCCGTGATGGTGGTGACGCTGTGGTGCAGTGGTGTGGCAGCGCGCGGGGGCAGGGCCTTTCGATGTGCCGACGGGAGGCTGCACGGTGTGAGCGGTGGTCATGAGAGTGGTGTTGGGAGCCGTCGGCCGCCGGGCACGGTACGCAGAGCAGCCGCGTAACGGGTGGCGCAGTGGTCGAGTTGGCTGATGTCAGGTCTTCCTCCAGGGGCGGGCTGAAGGGCGTGGAGGAAGGCGGAGTCGACGACTACGCCGTCGATCCCGGGCGCGGTGGCTGCTGCCAGCTCAGGGCTGGTGATGCCGGTGCCTGTGCAAATGGGGGAAGAGGTCAGGCACCTGAGGTGGCCGGTGCGGTGGTGGAGGTCGGCCAGGTCGAGAACTCCGGTGGCGTCCGGATGCTCGGGGACTGCGGGTAGATAGACCCACCCGGTGGATGTGCTGGCTGCCTCGACGGCCTGCCCGCGATTGGCGAGGAAGGTCGTGGGGAGTTGGTGGGCAGTGGCGACTGCAAGCCAGCGAGTGGCATCCTGACCGGCCGGGGGCAGGTCGAGGAGGATGACGCCGGCGGCACCGGCTGCGGTGATGGTAGCGCCTGCGTGTTCGACACCGGTTCGGGCGAGGGGGGCCCAGTGCGATGCCAGCATTACCGGAATGCTGGTGGTCGCGGAGACTTCACGGAGGGTCTCCATTGCGGCGGCCAGTGTGGCTCGGGGTGCCTGGTGAGCGCTCGAAGCGGTGAGCGTCGGGCTGCCTGGTAAGCCGATGATGAGGACATCAGCGTGCCAGCTGAGGGTGCGCAGGGCTGTGATGCTGTCTTCGGGATTGGGGTAGTCGGCCGGAAGGTGGCCTATCAGTGCGGCCCGTCCTGCTGTTCTGGTGCGCTCGAAGGTCGTGCTCAGCCGGTCCTTCGGGACGGCGGTCGGTATGGCGGCCATCGCGTTCACCGGGCGGATAAACCGGTACGGGGGGAAGGCTCGGTAGGGCTACACGGCGACCGTGTGCTGTCGTCTGCCGGGAAGTACGTGGCAGCAGTGAGCCGGTTCTGGCGGCGTGAAGCGGTGCCGGCCGAGCTTGGCGTGTGCGTCACTGGGTGTCCCCCTTAGGCGTCCGTGCGGTGGGGCAGGGCGCTCCGTCCCGCCGGAGGTGCAGCCTCGCTGATCAGGCGGGGCTGACGCCGGTGTCGCCTTGCGCCTCTGATTGACTCTGGTCGTTTCTTGCCAAGAGTGAGCTTTCACCTCAGTTGAAATCAAGGCGTTCCGTACCGTAGTCGAGGAGTTGACGGCCTTCAACTGGCCTGGACAGTATGGGCGTTGCTCATGTTCATACGGGTGGAAGTCGCGTCTCCGGGGCGAGGTGGGTGCCATGTCGGACAGTCCAGGCAGTAGCCTCGCCGACAAGCTCAACCACCTCTTCGCATCCGTCAGGCCTGATCCGGCTCGTGAGTACAGCAATGAGCATGTCGCCGCCGCCATCAGGGACACCGGTGTGTCAATCTCGCAGAGCTACATCTGGCAGCTCCGCAAGGGCAGGAAGACCAACCCGACCCTCAGACACCTGCAGGCACTGGCCGACTTCTTCGGGGTCCCCACCGCCTACTTCGTCGATGACGCGACAACGGACCGGATCACCGAGCAGCTGAGCACTCTCGCTTCCGAACGGGCCAGGCTGCACGAAGCCTCCCAGGGCAGTGATGCGAAGCTGATGGCCATGCGCGCCGGGCAGCTGTCCCCTGAGCACCGCAAGCAGGTCATGGACTTGCTGGACGTTGTCTACCGGCTGGAGCAGGCCGAACGCGCGATTCCTCCTGGGAACGATTGACCGAATCTGCACTGGCTCCTTACTCAATGATCACTGTTGGATGATGATCGGTAAGCAGTCGGTAAGATCCAGGCGGAGTCACCTCTTGAACGAACGCGCGTTACGGAAACGCTGCAGGCGTCTGCTGCGATCCCTGGGGATCAGACCCCCACTGCAGGTGGAAGAACTCTGCCGAATCCTGGGCGAGCATCGTGGCCGCCCGATCCGCCTGATGCCCTACACGCTGCCGGTGCCTGGGCCGTTCGGCCTGTGGATCGCTTCTCAAACGGCTGACTACATCTTCTACCAGAGCGAAACCAGCCGGACCCATCAAGACCACATCATCCTGCACGAGGTCGGTCACATTCTGGCCGATCACCGCAGCGACGAAGGCGACAGCGACGTCTGGCATACCCTGCTACCGGGTGTCTCCCCCGACGCCATCAAGCGGGCTCTGCGGCGAACCTCCTACGATGAGGAGCACGAACGCGAGGCTGAGCTGGTCGCGACCATCATCCTGGAGTGGGCATCGGTGCTGGACCGGATCACGCCGCCCGCACCAAGGATCCAGCCAGCGCGCCGGGTACAAACCGCACTCAGCGATCGGCAGGGGTGGCTGTGACGGTGCTGTCCCTCCTGCTCGGAACCGTGCTGTGCCTGGCACTGGCCTGGAAGACCTGGCAGTTCGCCCAGGACCCCTCCGACAAGCTGCTCCGGTCGGTTCTCCTGTGCATCCTGTGCGCGTCGCTGTCCTTCCCCTTCGGCACCCCGGGAGGAGCACGGCTGGTCGACGCCCTCACCGGTGAGGGCACCGCCAAGCTCCTGCAGAACGTCTTCCTGCTCTGTGCCGTCTACTTCCTGAAGTGCTTCTTCATCCACGCGGCATCGGACAGGCGGGCAGGCCACACCCGGGCGCGCAGAGAACTGGTCCCACTGGGTGCCACCTTGCTCGCCATGGCCCTGGCGATGGTGGCGACACCACAGCCGGAGCGGGACCACACCTACGCCACAGCGAACATGGAGATCACCGGAGTCGCTGTCTTCTATCTGGCCGGAGGCCTGTACCTGGCCTACGCCCTCGCCGTGGCGCTGCGGTGGACCGTGCACTATGCACACGCATCGCACCGGCCGCTGGCAACCGGTCTATGGATGGTGGCCGTCTCCCTGGCCGCAATGGTGGCGGCCGCAGCTATCCGCGAAACCTTCACCCTGGCCCGGTGGCTCAGCGCAGACGTCCCCCAGCCGCTGATCATGGGCGTCAAGCTACTGCTCGACCTCGCCATCCCCCTCTTCGTCATCGGCATCCTCTACCCCGCAACGATGACCCGATGGGCGAGCATCCGCCTGTGGTGGGACCACCGGCAGATGTACCGGCGCCTGGAGCCCCTATGGACAGCACTACACCATGCGTTCCCCGAGGACTCCCTCCACCGCACCCACCCCAACACCTGGCGTGACGCCATCAGCCTCAAAGCAGTCCACCGCCGCTACTACCGGCGTGTCATCGAGTGCCGCGACGGCCTGGTAAGGATCAGCCCCTACCTCGCCCAGCACCAAGCCCGCGACACCGGCAGCCAGGAATCACTCTCTCCCACCACCGCCGCACGCCACCTGCGCGCGGCCCTGCAGGCCTACACGGCGGGGGAGCCAGCACCCTCCCAGGCCGTCCCCATCGCCCTGCCCGATGACGGCGGCCTGGAGAACGACGTCCGTCAACTCGTCCTGCTCTCCGAAGCCCTGTAGAGCCGAAACCGCACGTTCAGGAGGAACACCGATGGACACCCTCGTCTCGGCGGGACGCGTCCTGCTCGGCCCGCACGGCCATCACATCACCGACGCGGCCGTCCTGGTCCGAGGCGGTGTCATCGCCGATGTCGGCCCCCGGGCGGAGGTGGAGGCCCGCGCGCCACGCGGGGCGAGCCGTTTCGACTGTCCGGGCGGCACACTCCTGCCGGGACTGATCGACGCCCATGTGCACCTCGTGCTCGACGCCGGCCCCGACCCGGTCGCCGCCCTGCAGAGCACCGGCGACGCGGAGTTGAGCCGCGGCATGGCCGACCGGGCACGCCGACTGCTGGGCTGCGGTGTCACCACCGTGCGCGACCTGGGGGACCGGGGCGGGCTCGCCGTCCGCCTGCGCGACGACATCGCCGCCGGCCGGCTGCCCGGCCCCCGCGTCCTCGCCGCGGGCACCCCGGTGACGGCGCCGGGCGGGCACTGCTGGTTCCTCGGCGGCGAGGCCGACGGCACGGGCGCGATCCGCGAGGTGGTCCGCCGCAACATCGAGCGCGGAGCCGACGTCGTCAAGGTGATGGCCACCGGAGGCGGCATCACCCGGGGCGGCCCCGCGATCTGGGCGGCGCAGTTCACCGAGGCGGAACTGCGCACCGTGGTGGAGGAGGCGCGCAGCGCCGGACTGCCGGTCGCCGCCCACGCCCACGGCACCGCCGGGATCGCCGCCGCGGTGTCCGCCGGCGTGGACACCCTCGAGCACTGCACCTGGATGGGCCGGGACGGATTCGAGGTGCGCGAAGACCTCATCGACGCCATCGCGGCCAAGGGCATCGCGGTGTGCCCGGCGGCCAGCCCCGACTGGCGCGGCTTCGCCCGGCGCTTCGGCCCCGAGCGCGCCGAGGAGATGTTCGGCACGCTGCGCCGCATGCGCGAACGCGGGGTGCGGCTCATCGCGGGCACGGACGCGGGCATCGGCCGGGCCGTCTTCGACGACTTCGTCTCCAGCCTGGAGTTCTTCCAGCACATCGGATGCACCCCGGCCGAGATCATCGACCTGGCCACGCACGAGACCGCCCAGGCCCTGGGCATCGCCCACGACACCGGCCTGCTCCGCCCCGGCCACCGCGCCGACCTCCTGGCCGTGGACGGCAACCCCCTCGACGACCTCCAAGCACTGCGCGCCGTACGCCTGGTCATGGCGGCCGGGCGCCCCCATTTTGTCTTTGAACGCCGCTCCTGAGAGGAGGGTTCGTGAAGTGATGTCCGTTTCCGTATGAGGGTCGCGTCAGGGACGCTGGCCGGAGCGGTGGCTATTGCTTCCTGGTGAAGCTGCCCGTGTCGGCTTCGACGAGGACGCCGAGTTTGACCAGGCGTTTCAGCTTGGCGCGGGTGCCTTCGATGTTCTTCGGCAAGAGCTCGTGGCCGAGGGCTTGGCAGATGTCGCGTGCTCGCAGCGGGCTGGTGGTGGTCTGGTGGAACACGGTGAGGATGCGCAGATAGTCCGGGTGCTCGGGCAGGTTCGGCGGGGCTGGCTGGGTGGGCAGCCGGTCGGCGAGCGTGGTGACGGTCTTCCGGGTGATTGCCAGATCCAGCGCATCCGGCGGGGCCTGCGGCACATTACGACATCACGAGTTCAACCTCAGTAACGGCGGCCGGTCCGCTCCGGTAGCCCTGGACCGGGAGATACGCGCAGGAGGCGGGTTGACCGACGCCGGGAGGGCCGCGAGGGAGCGTGTCCGGCTTCAGGCCGTGGAACGCTTCGAGGGCGGGCAGAAGAACAAGGAGATCGCTGCCGCGCTGCGGGTCAGTGAGCGGTCCGTGGAGCGGTGGCGCCGCCAGTGGCGCGAGCGCGGTGTAGCTGGGGTTCTGTCGAAGGGATCGCCTGGGCGGCCGAGACTCAGGGGCGCGCAGATCACCCGTCTGGAGCGGGAGTTGGAGCGTGGGCCGCTGGTCCACGGCTGGGCCGACCAACGGTGGACACTGGCCCGGATCAAGACGCTGAGGGCCTTGACCCGGAATCTTGGACACGGGCTATGCGGCTTGGGTCAGGGTAGTTGATGTTGTGCCGAGTGCTGTCTCGTAGGCGATGGGACTCCGTTGTCCGAGGTGGGAATGACGGCGTCGGGTGTTGTAGCGGTGCAGCCAGCGGAACGCGTCGAGACGGGCCTCGCGTTCGCTGGACCAGTGCTTTCGGCCCTGAAGAGTCTCGCGTTTGAACGTCGCGTTGAAGGACTCGGCGAGCGCGTTGTCCGCCGAGCTGCCGATCGCGCTCATGGACTGGCGGACGCCGGTCTGGCGGCAGGCGTCGGCGAAGGCCCGGCTGGTGTACTGGGCTCCGTGATCGGTGTGCAGGACCGCCCCGGAGAGGCTGCCGCGAGTCCGTTCGGCGGCGGACAGGGCGTCGATGACGAGGCCGGTGCGCAGGTGGTCCGCGATCGCCCAGCCGACCAGGCGGCGCGAGGCGAGGTCGATGACGGTGGCCAAGTACAGGAACTTCCCGCCGTCCAGCGGGAGATAGGTGATGTCGCCGACGTACTTCGTATTCGGCTCACGTGCGGTGAAGTCGCGGCCGACGAGATCCGGGGCCTTCGCCGCGGCCGGGTCCGCGACCGTGGTGCGGTGTCTGCGGCGCAAGCGCACGCCCGCCAGACCGGCGGCCCGCATCAGCCGCGCGATCCGCTTGTGGTTGACGCGCTCGCCCGCCTCGCGGAGCTCGGCCGTGATCCTGGGAACGCCGTAGGTGCCGTCCGACTCGCGGTGCACGGCCCGTATCCGGGCGGCGAGGCGCGCGTCGGCCGTCTGCCTCGCTGCCCGATCCGCGGCCGTCCGACGCCAGTAATAGAAGCTGGAGCGGGCGATGCCCACGATGGTGCACAGCCGCTTCACGCCGTAACGGCGCTGATGGTCGGCGACGAACTGGAAGCGGTTCACCAGCGCGTCTCCCCGGCGAAATACTTCGCCGCCTTCCGCAGGATCTCGCGCTCTTCCTCCAGCTCACGGACCTTCTTCCGCAGAGCGGCGTTCTCCGCCTCCAACGGCGTCGGCGGCCCGGCAGGCACCTCCGCCCGGCGCCCCCGGGGCCGGCTCGCACCGGCCGCTCGGACCCAGTTCCGCAGGGTCTCGGGGTTGATCCCCAGATCGGCGGCGACCTGCCTGATCGTCGCCTCGGGCCGCGACTGGTACAGCGCGACCGCGTCCGCCTTGAACTGCGGCGGATAGTTCTTCATGACCACGAGATGTCCGTTCTCAGATCCTCAGGATCCAGTGTCTCGTGTGTCCAAGATCAAGGGGCAAGGCCCCAAGTTCAGTACCGCGGGAGGTTGAACATCGCGTCGGGTCTGCTCTTCCCCTCGCTCCGTAGGTTGCCAGGGTTGATCGGTGCTCCTATTTGATAAGTTGATCGTGTGACCGAGCCTGCGTCCATGTCCCCCTGGCTCACCGGAATACGCAATGCCGATCCCGGAGTCCGCCTCTTCCTGTTCCCGCACGCCGGCGGCGCGGCGTCGGCGTACGCGCACTGGCTCGACATGGGTGGCGAGGGGCTGGAGCTCCGGTCGATCCAGTATCCCGGCAGGGAGACCCGCTTGCGCGAGCGGCCGATATCCGACGTCGGGGAACTCGCGGACCAGCTCGCCCGGGCCATGGCCGCCGACACTCCCGGTGCGCGCTTTGCCTTCTTCGGCCACAGCATGGGCGCCCTGCTGGCGTTCGAGGTCGCCCGGTGCTTGCGCGACCTGGGCGAAGGAGGACCCGACCACCTGTTCGCCGCAGCGTGCGCGGCACCGCAGATCCCGCGAGGGCCCGAGGTAAGCACGGCGTCAGACGAACGGCTGAGCGCCTGGCTGGTCAGTCAGGACTCATCGGCCGCCGAGGTGGTCGCACACCCGGAACTGGCCGCCCTCGTCCTGCCCTCGGTCCGTGCCGACCTGACCGCAGTCGAGAACTACCGCCTGTTGCCGGGAAGGCCGCTCGACTGCCCCATCACCGTTCTCACGGGCGTGGAGGACTCGCTGGACGGCACGGCCGTCACAGGCTGGGCGGATCACACGACCGCCGGGTTCGGGCATCACGCGTTTCCCGGCGGTCACTTCTTCGTGAGGCCGTCAGCTGCCGCTGTGCTCGCCCTGGTGAGGAAGCTGCTCCGCGTCGGCAATCGCTGACCGGCTCCTGGGTCCTGTTCCCGGCGTTGCTCAGGCCGCGGCGTGACCACATTCGGACACGATGTCCGTCAACGCTGACTGGAACGTCTTGACGAGGTGTTCGGCCCCGCTGGCCGAAAGCACATCGGTGCGGCACTCCAGACGTCCCGTCAGTTGCCCGGCACCGTGCAGCAGCGATGCGGTCACGGCGAACTTCGCCCGCTCAGGGTGGACCGGCAGGCTCCTGGCCTCGCCCCCTGTGAACCGCACCTCGGGCAGGTCGTCGACGCTGAGGTAGAAGTGCGGGAAGTCCATGGGTAGCCGGACCCGCTCGCGCACCTTGTTCACCAGCCGCGGAAAGGGCAGTTGCCCGTAGCTCGCGACGGCCCGGTCGAATGCGTCCCGCAGGTGGTCGAGCAGCGCCTGACCGGTGAGTGACCGCTGTCGGTCGCCGTCGAGTATCACCGTGTTGAGGAAGCAGCCGACGACGTCCATGGACTCTGGCTGATCGCGGCCTGCGACGGCGACGGCGAGCACCAGTTGCTCCCGTTCGAGAATCGAGACCAGAGCCCGTCGGTACGCGGCGCAGATGAGGACGAACGCGGTGTGCCCGGCTGCCGCTGCCGCGGTGTCCACCTCCTGCGCGAGCGCGCCGGGCACATCGAACTCGACGGTGTGCACCGGCGCTTGTGAGCTCGGGCTGTCCGGCCACTCCGGATACGCCGCTGCGAGGACTGGGGTGAGTTCCTCGGCCGCGACGGCGAGGTCCCGGTCCCTGCTCGGGGTGGCCTCGGTCTGGTTCGCCCAGGTGTTGAGGTCGCAGAGGGTGACGCGTCCGGGCTCGGGGACGGCGTCCGGTTCGTTGTGGAAACGCACGAGATCCTCCACGAAGAGCCTCATCCCCCACCCGTCCATGATCAGGTGATGCCAGGCGAGGAGCAGCACTGCCTCGCCACCGACCGTCCGGAAGAGGACCGCCCGCAGTAAGGGGCCGCCCCCGTCGAGCCGGATGGGACGGGTGACCTCCCGACGGGCCAGGGTGATCGCATCGGTGGTGCCCAGACCCGCGGGCAGGGTGCGGACGGTCAGCGCGACGCGATGTCGGCCCAGGAAGAGCCACGGTTCACCGTCCCGGGACTCGACCGCGGCACCCACCGCCGGGTGGCGCAGGGCCGCCTTGCGTACGGCGTCGGCCAGTCTCCGTACGTCCACGCCTTCGCCCAGTGCCAGGCAGTACGTTTCCGTGTACAGCAGCGGTTCGCCGGCGAGCTGTTCGTGAATCCAGATGGCCCGCTGGCAGTCGCTGAGCGGAGCCGAGGTGCGACCGGTGTCCTGGCCGGTACTCCGGTCGACGTACGGTGGCGCCGCGGCGACAGTCGCGGCCAGCTCCTCGGCGGACGCGGCTCGCAGCACGTCCGCGACCGTGGTCGACCGGCCGGTGAGCTCGCGGAGCCGCGCGGCGGCACGGGACGCGCCGAGCGAGGTCCCGCCGAGTTCGGCGAAGCTCCGTCCGAAGCGCGTCGGCACCCCGGTGGCGTACTGCCAGGCCCGCGCCACGGCGCCGAGGACGGTGTCGTTCCGCGCGATCACCGCCTCGCCCGGGGCCGCCGGGTCACCAGCCACGGGCGAGGCGGCGAGGGCTACGCGGTCCACCTTGCCGTTGGGAGTGAGCGGGAAGGAGCTCCGTACCGTCACGGTCGAGGGAACCATGTATTCCGGCAGGAAACGGCCCGCGTACGCACGTACGGCGACGGGGTCGACGCTGTGGCCCGGGGCCGGGACGACATGGCACACGAGCCGGGCGTCACCGGGATGGTCCTCGCGCACCGTCACCACCGCCTGGGCCACGCCGTCATTCCGTCCCACGACAGTCTCGATCTCACCGAGTTCGATACGGAAGCCGCGGACCTTCACCTGGAGATCGACCCGCGATAGATATTCGAGGGTGCCGTTCCGTCCCCACCGTGCCAGGTCCCCGGTGCGATACATCCGGGTCCCGCGCGGCCCGGACGGATCGGCCACAAAGCGCTGGGCCGTCAGCCGCGGGCGGTTGAGATAGCCCCGCGCGAGGCCCTCGCCCGCGATGTACAGCTCACCGGCGACCCCGGCGGGGACCGGCCGCAGCTCGTCGTCTAGGACGCACACGCGGGTGTTGCGGACGGGGCGGCCGATGGACGCCGGGGCGGCACTACCGTCCACGTCCTGGGCCGTCGACCAGATCGTGGCCTCCGTGGGACCGTACAGGTTCGTCACCCGGCGTCCCAGGGCACGCATCCGTTCGCCCAGCGCGGTCGGCAGCGCCTCGCCCCCGACCAGCATCCGCAGCCCGCGCACGGCTTCCGGCACCTGCGTCACCAGGGCCTGCCATAGCGAGGGGGTCGCTTGCAGGACGGTGGCACCGGACCGGGTGACCAACTCGGCCAGGGCGGACGGATCGCGCGTCGTGTCCTGTGACGCCAACACCACCCGGGCGCCAGACGACAACGGGAGGTAGATCTCCAGGGCCGCGATGTCGAAAGCGATGGTGGTCACCGCCACCAGGCGATCGGTCGGCGCTAAGGAGAACAACTCGTCCATGGCGGCGAGGAAGTTGGCCAGGGCGGCCCGTGGCACGACCACTCCCTTGGGGCGGCCCGTCGACCCCGACGTGTAGATGACGTACGCGGGGTGTGCGGGCCGTGCCGCGCTGACCGGGACGGCGGGCCCCGCCGCACCCTCCGTCGGCCGCGTCGCCGGGACCACCAGGCGTTCACGGTCCGCGGCCATGACGTCGGCCGCGCGCCGTGCCACAGGGTCGTCCGTCGTCAGGACGACCCTGGGCGCGGCGTCGGCCAAGACGTGGGCGATGCGGTCCGCGGGGTACTCCGGGTCGATCGGTACGTATCCCGCGCCGCTCTTCAACACCGCGAGCAGGGCCACGACGAGCTCGGCCGACCGCGGCATCAGCAGGGCCACCAGGTCTTCCGGCCCCACGCCCCGCGTCACGAGGTCGTGGGAGACGGCATCCGCCCTCGCGTTCAGCTCTCCGTACGTCCATCGCGTATCGCCCGCGATCACCGCCACGGCGTCGGGGGTGCGCATGGCCCAGGCTTCGAACGACGCCAACGGGTCACCGGAGCCCGGCGGTTCGGTGTCCGGCTCCGTGGCCGCCTTCCCGAGACTCCTCGGCGCCATGTCGGTCCAGTGGGTAGCAATGTAGTCCAGGCACACCTGGCGCCGATACGGCCCGTACACCACCTTCCAGCCGTCGGGAGGCGCGGCCGTGGCGGGCCAGAGCGAGTACCGGCCCTCGTCGTCGGTGAGGACCAGACAGGCGCGGTCCGGATCCTCGAAGGGGTTGGTCACGATGGGTCTCCGTGAGTCGCCATGGTGTCGACGGCCTGTGCGACCGCCGCCGCGAATCCGGCACCGAACACGCTGGCGTCAGCGACCACGCGGACCGCGGCTCCGCTGCCATCGGCGCGCTCGATGCCGTAGACGCGTAGGGCGCCGTGCAGCCGGTACGCGCCCATGGGCGGGACGGCCAGTTCCTCGCCCGTGTGCCCGCGCACCACGGGGGCCTTCTGTTCGGTCAGGTAGTTGAACAGGGCGTAGGGCGGTAGGGGTTCACTCGGGACGTAGCGCGCACCGTACAGCTCGGGCTCCAGACGGTTCACGACTTCCGCGTGGTGGATCTGGTGGCAGCGCATCGAGCGGAAGACGGCGTCGCCGACGTCGTCGGCCATGTGCCGCGCGTCCCGGCCGGCCGCGAAGGATGCCACCTGCCAGTTGGACAGGAACCCCGCCATGGTGAGATGTGCGGGGCTGGAACGGCGCGAGCTCTGCAGCAGGATGCGGAACGGCTCGGAGTCCGTCTCCAGGTCCAGCGTGCGGACGATGGCCGCCGCGACGGACGCGAGCACCATGGCCGAACGGCCCAGCGCCATCCGGGTGTGGGGCGCCGACGCGTCGAAGGCGACCGCGGCATGGCCCGTCTCAGGGATCACGGGGGCACCGGAGGGCCTGGTCATGCCCGCGAGCAGCGGGGGATAGGTCGCTCCGTCCGTGGTCCGCCGCCAGTAGGCCAGCGCCTTCTCCCCCGCGGGCGAGGCGGCGGCACGCAGCTCCGCTTGGTAGAAGGCGTCGGCGGAGGAGGGGGCCGGACCCGGGAGGTCCGTGCCGTTCAGCCGCGCGAAGAAGTCGGCGCTGACCCGGTCGAAGGTGTGCCCGTCGATGACCAGGTGGTCGAAGCTCATGCCGATCAGCGTCTCCCTGGCTCCGTGACTGACGACGAGCCGGGCAAGCGCCCCGCCGATCAGGTCGACCGGCGCGCAGAGAGTTGGGAAGAATTCCTCCGGTGACGCCACCACGAAGGTCCGCGCGGCGACCGTCTCGGCATCGTCCCGGCGGCAGTGGAACGTACCGTCCGCCGCCTGTACGAAGACGGAGCGCAGGGTCTCGTACCGGCCGATCACCGCGTTCCAGGCGAACCTGGCCTCCCGCGCGGTGATCTCGCAGGCGAAGGACCAGGCGTCGGTGGGCTGGTCCTGGCTGTGCCGCCCGGAGGCCCATAGGGTCAGCCGCTCCCGCTGCGCGAGCGACACCGGGTACGTGCCCGGAACGTCCGGCAGGAGACCCTCCGCCGGCGTCGACAGCATCGGCCCGGAAGAGTCAGTAGACATCGAAGGGTCCCTCGCTCACGCGTCGCAGGCCATCCAGGAAGTGCTCGGCGAGAGGTGCGCAGAAGGCCGCCGCCACCTTGTCGGGGTGCGCCTTGACGGTCAGCTCCCACTCCTTGCCCATGGCCTGGCGCCCCACTTCGAGGACGAGGGGAAAGCTCGTCCGGTCGCAGAACCACCAGTCGACCACGCGGAGTTCGCGCAGCCCCTCCAGAGCGTCGAACGGACGGAAGTCCGTGTAATTGAACAGTACGGAGAACGGCGCCACGCCCGCCATGGCCTGGATGTCGGCGAGCGGGAAGCGTCTGAAGGGCAGCATCGCCCGCTCCTCGGCGAACACCGAGCGGATCAGCTCCGCCCACCTCCCGCCGCTCACATCGGAGCGCAGCGGCACGCTGTTGAGGAACAGGCCGAGGGAGTCCTCGCTCTCGGCGTACTCGGGCCGGCCGTTGGCCACGACGCCCGTGGTGAGGTTGTGGGTGCCGGTGGCGGCGCGCAGCGCCCACAGGTGGACGGCGAGGAACACCGACCTGGCCGGTACGCCGAGCCGGTCGGCGAGGTCGCGCGCCGTGGCCACCAGGTCCGGGGGGAGCGGCAGCCGGACATCGGGCTCCACCGCGGGGACGACGCCGCCGCCGTCGGGTGCGGGCAGCGGTGTGGGCCGGGCGCCCCGGACGACGCGTTCCCAGTACTCCCTGGCGGCCTCTGAGCCGCTCTCGGCGCGCTCCAGTCCGACGTAGGCGCGAAAGGGGTGTGCAGGCGGCCCGGCGGGGACCGCGAGGCCGCCCGCCTCGTGCTCGTACGTCGCGATCAGTTCCGTGACCAGCAGGGCGAAGCTCCAGCCGTCGAGGATGCTGTGGTGCGCCGACACCGACAGCTGGAAGGTGCCGTCCTTGTGGTCATGGGTATAACAGCGCCACAGAAGCGTGCCGGTTTCGAAGGGGCGCAGCCACTCCTGGCGCCACCATGCCTTGACCGCGTCCAGCGCTGTGCCGGCCGGTGGCAGCTCCGCCCCGTGGTGCAGCGGCACCGCGATGCGGTCGTGCACGAGTTGCAGCGGCTCGGAGTACCTGCCCAGGTCGAACGAGGTGCGCAGGATGTCGTGCCGTGAGGCCAGCAGTTCCAGCGTGCGGCGCAGGGCGTCCACGTCGAGCGTGCCGTCGACGCGGACGCTCACCAGGTCGTGGTAGAGGGTCGGGTCACCGGACAGCTCGGACTCGAAGACCATTCCGAGTTGCAGCGGCGTCAGCGGATACGCCGCACACACATCCGAGGGCAGCGATTCGACGTCGTCGGCGCGCAGCAGGGCGAACGCGTCGGACGTCGATTCCGCGGCTGGTGCGGGCTCCGCCGGTGCGCCATCGTCCGGGGCGAGGGCGCAGTGCCGCGCCAGTTCCGCGATGGTCGGGTACCGGAACAGGTCCTCGGACTTGAAGGCGACACCGGCCTCACGGGCCATGCCCACGACCCTGATGGCCGTGATGGAGTCCCCGCCCAGCGCGAAGAAGTTCAGGCCGGGATCCACCTCCGGTTGGCCGAGGGCCTTGGCCCAGATCCGGACCAGAATCTGTTCCGCCGATTCCGAGCCGCGCCCGTCCGCCGGTACGGCGTCCGTCGCGGGGGCGGACGCGGCAGTGCGGGCCTGGGGCTCCGGCAGGGCCTTACGGTCCAGCTTGCCGTTCGGGGTCAGCGGGAAGGAGGCGAGCAGGACGAGTACCGGCGGAACCATATGGCCTGGCAGTCGGTCGGCGAGACGCCGGATCAGGTCGTCGGCCGTGGCCGTGGACCCGGGGGCGAGCACCGAGTACCCCACGAGCATCGCCTCGCCGAGCGCATCCGCGCGCAGCGTCACTGCGGCTTCCCTGACCTCGTCGAACGAGCTGAGGGCGGCCTCGATCTCGCCGAGCTCCACGCGGAAGCCGCGCAGCTGCACCTGGTCGTCCGTGCGCCCGCGAAACTCCAGTTCGCCGCCCTCGGTGACCACCGCCAGGTCACCGCTGCGGTAGAGGCGTTGCCCCGGGCCGCCGAAGGGATCGGGCACAAAGCGCACGGCCGTCAGCCCGGGCCGGTTCAGGTATCCCAGGGTGACGCCGGCTCCCCCCACGTACATCTCACCCTGTTCGCCGGGCGCGACGGGACGCAGGTCGGGGCCGAGGACGTGCACGCGCAGATCGCGCAGGGGGTGCCCGATGGGGCTGCGGGAGGTGGCACAGTCGGCGGCGGTAATGTCCCGCAGGGTGACGTGCACGGTGGTCTCGGTGATGCCGTACATGTTGACCAGGCGTGGTCGGTCGCTGCCGTAGCGCTCGATCCAGGGGCGCAGGGAACTCGGTTCCAGGGCCTCGCCGCCGAAGACGACCAGCCTCAGTCCGGTCTCGGGGAAGCCCTCGGCCTCGGCGGTGCGGACCAGTTGCCGGAAGGCCGTGGGGGTCTGACTGAGCACGGTGACGCCTTCTTCGCAGAGCAGCCGCAGGAAGGAGTCCGGGGACCGGCTGGTGGTGTAGGGCACGATGACGAGACGTCCGCCGTGTAGCAGGGCCCCCCACAGCTCCCATACGGAGAAGTCGAAGGCGCAGGAGTGGAAGAAGGTCCACACGTCGTCCGAGTCGACGGGGGCGATGCCGAGTTCGTCCCGGCACACGTCGAAGAGGCGGTCGGCGTTGGCGTGGGTGACGATCACGCCCTTTGGGGTGCCGGTGGAGCCCGAGGTGTGGATGACGTAGGCGGGATGTCCCGCAGTCACGCCCGTCTCCGGGTTCAGGTCACTGTCCCCGGGCCCCGCAGGCGCCTCCACAGACACGTAGTCGAGGCTCGCAAATGCCGTGCGGTGGCGGTCCTGGCCGACGACGAGCCGGCATCCGGTGTCAGTGAGAGTGAAGTTGAGGCGCTCGGCGGGATAGGCGGGGTCCAACGGCACGTAGGCGGCACCGGACTTGAGCACCGCGAGAATCGACGTGATCAAGTCCGCGGACCGGTCGGCGCACACCCCGACGAAGGAGCCCGGTCCCACACCCCGACGGATCAGCCGGTGTGCGAGCCGGTTGGCCGCGCGATTCAGCTCATCGTAGGTGTACGTGTAAGGACCGTCGGTCAGTGCGTGACGACTGCCCGCGTGCGCGGCCCGACGCTCGAAGACGTGGTGCAGGCAGGCGGGTTCCATCGCGGTCATGTCGCGGACTTCTGTCGCAGGCTGAGCGGGCGGATGTCAGTCCACAGCTCGGTGATGTGCGCCACGCACTCCTGATGCGTGCCCAGAAACCCCTGGGCACGCCAGCCAGCCGGCAGGTCGCGGTCGAGCGGCCACAGTGAGTGCTGGTCCTCGTGGTTGACCACGACCTGGAAGATCGCGGCGGAGCCTTGTGGTTCGTACATGACACCTTCCTGTCCTACGCACGGAGCCCGACGGCCGGGGGAGGGCTGAACGTGGGTCAACTCGCGCGGCCGCTCATGAACGGTTCGGCCTCCCGTACAAAATCCCGCAGTCTGGGGTGGTCCATGAGCGTCCTGAGGGGGATGTCGGCCCCCAGCGTCGCATTCAGGCGTGCGATGGTGCGGACGGCAAGCAGGGACTGCCCGCCCAGGGCGAAGAAGTGGCTGTCGGCGTCAGCGGGGCGGCCCAGGATCTCGGCCCACACCTTCGCGACGGCGGCCTCGACCGGCGTAGCGGGCTCGGCTCCCGGCGGGTTGGCGGTTTGGTCGGCGGCATGTCCGGACGCGGCGAGAGCGCGCCGGTCCAGCTTTCCGTTCCGGGTGGCGGGCAGGGCATCGAGGATCACGACCTCGCCGGGAACCATGAACGCGGGTAGGGCCTCGGCGAGGCGTACCCGCAGCTCCTGCGGGTCGAGCCGGGATCCGGGCGCAGGAACGGCGTACGCGGCCAATCGAGCGGAATCTGCCGTTCCGTGGACATGCGCCACCGCGGTGCCCACCCCGTCGCAGGCGCGTAGCGCGGCCTCGACCTCGCCCAGTTCGACACGGAATCCGCGCAGCTTGACCTGGCTGTCGGTACGGCCGAGGAACTCCATGGTGCCGTCGGCCCAGAAGCGGGCCCGGTCGCCCGTGTGGTACATGCGGGCGCCCGGTTCGCCCACGAAGGGGTCGGGCAGGAACTTGCGCGCCGTCAGCGCCGGATCGGCGTGGTATCCCGAGGCGAGGCAGTGGCCGCCGATGTAAAGGTCGCCCGGAACGCCGACCGGGACGGGCCGCAGTTCCCGGTCGAGGATGTAATAGCGTGCGTTGTGGATCGGGCGGCCGTACGGAATGCTGCTCCAGTGCGGATCCACCGCATTGATGCGGTGGAAGTTGGACCAGATCGCCGCCTCCGTGGCGCCTCCCAGAGACACCACTTCCGCTCCGGGGAAGGCGGTTCGTACGGCGTCGGGAAGTGCCACAGGGATCCAGTCGCCGCTGAGGAACACCAGGCGCAGTGCCGCCGAGTGGGGCGGCTCGCGCAGCGCGAGGAGCGGCTCCAGCTGTTGCAGTGCGGCGGGCGCCGAGTCCCAGAACGTGATGGGCTCCTCGTCGAGCACGCTCAACAGGCGCTGGGGGTCGCGCAGCTCGTCCTCGGAGGCGACGCGGACGACGCCGCCGACGGCGAGCAGCCCGAACACGTCGTAGACGGAGAGGTCGAATCCGAAGGCGGTGAGGAACAGCACGCGGTCGTGCGGTCCGACGTCGAAGGTGGTGTTGACCCAGCGGATCAGGTTGACCACGGGGGCGTGGGTCAGCAGTACGCCCTTCGGAGTGCCGGTCGATCCCGAGGTGAAGATGACGTAGGCGAGATCGTCCGGGCTCGCCCGGCGCGGCCTTGGGGCGTCGGCCGGGGCGGGGGCGGTGGCCGGGGCCACGCTCACCCGGTGAGCGGGCGTCTGGGGCGGGGCCGTGGGCTTGGGGGCGCCGGCGGTCCCGCCGATCCACAGGATGTGCCGCAACCGCGTGAGTTCGGCGCACAGTTCGCGCAGGAACTCCACCCGGTCCGGACTGCAGACCACCACCGACGCGCGCAGCGACTCCAAGAGGTGACGGACGCGTCCGGCGGGCAGGGAGTACTCGATTGGGGCGTACGCCGCACCGGACTTCAGCACGCCGAGCAGCGCGACGACGCTGTGCACCGTGCGCTCCAGGTGCAGGGCCACGAAGTCGCCGGGACCGACACCGCGTGCCGCCAGGCCAGCAGCCACCAGGTCGGCCTCGCGGTCCAGTTCGGCATAGGTGAGGCGGTACTCACCCTGAACGACCGCGAGGGCATCCGGGGTCCGGGCGGCCTGGCGTTCGACGAGTTCATGTATGCAGGCGTGGTCGGTGCGATCGGTGGCGGTGTCGTTCCACTCATGCAGGATCTGCCGCAGTTCGGCCGGTGACAGCGGGTCGATCTCGCCCACCGGGGTGTCGGAGGCGGCATCGGCCAGAGAGCTAAGGATCCGCCGGAAATGCCGCAGCATGCGTACGGCGTCCGCCTCGTCGAGCCGGGCCGTGTCGTGGTCGATGCTGAGGGTCGCCCACTCGCCGATGGAAACGGTGGCCTGGAGGAGGAACGCGGTGTCGGTGTCCGTCACTGGCCCGTTGCTCACCCTGATGGCCTTGTCGAACAGCGGCACGTCCTGCGGCAACTCGCCGAGCGAACGTAGCCCCTCCGGGGTGGGGGCGGGCTGGTGCGGATCGGGCAGGGACTCGGCCAGCGTCGTGAGAAACGTGTGTACGGACTGGCGCGGGTCGACCTTGACGCGTACCGGCAGCAAAGGTGCCGCGTGCCCAGGAGCCCCGTCCTTCCCCGCGCCGGCCCCGCCGACGCTGGGCAGCGACGTGCCGAAGACTAGGTCGTCACCGGCGCCGTAGCGGGTGAGCAGCATAGACCAGGCGGCGAGGGCGAGCAGGTTCACATCGACGCCGAGCCGGTCGGCCTGGGCACCAAGCCCGGCGGACTCCGCCTCGGATAGGGCGGCTTCGTGGACAGCGCGGGAACCAGCGTGCGAGGCGGGGTTTTCGACACCGAGAACGGTGGGTTCACCGAATCCGGCGAACCGGCCACGCCAGTGCTTCTCCACTTTCAGTGCGTCTCTTCGCACGTTTCCCCTTCTCTTCCTCGAAAGCCCCACCGCCCTTGCGAGGCGGCGGAATTGTGCCCTCGGACACATGGCACGACAGGCAGGGCCGGGAGAGGACCACGGCGCCGCTGCCGCGGGCCGTGGTCCTTATCGCGGCGGATGCCGGGCGGGTGCCTCTCAGGCTTTGGTGCCGATGGTCAAGCCGTGCTCGTACGGCAGGTCGGTGACGGATTCCACCGAGCTGAATCCGACCTGCTTGAGCCACGCTTCGTAGTCGGTCGCCGGGTAGGCCATGCCCTGGCCGCTGGCCAGCACGTTGAGGTAGAGGGAGAGCCGGGCGGCGAGCAGCCCCCGGGTCTCATCCTCGGTGACGTTGAATCCGTACAGAAAGATCTTGCCGCCGGACGGCAGCGCCTCGTACGCCTTGCCCAGCAGGCGCAGGATCTGCTCCGCGTCGAAGACCTCCAGCACGTGGCTGAAGAGGATGCCGTCCACGTCGCGCGGGAACGGGTCGTCGAAGATGTCGCCCGGGTGCAGCCGGACCTGTCCGTCGGACCCGGACGGCACCGCCTGCTCGGCGATTCGTGTGACGCTGGGCATGTCGAACACGGTGACCCTGATCTCCGGGTGGCGCTTGGCGAGCGCCGCCGCGGTGGTGCCGTCGCCACCGCCCACGTCCAGCAGGTGGCGGAGGCTGCCGATCTCGGCGTTCTCCAGCAAGCCCGGCATCGACTGATGGGTGAAGGCGCCCATCGAGGCATGCAGGATGCCCTCGGTCTCGGGGTCCTTCGCGAGCCGCTGGTAGAGCGTCGGCTCGGCGCCCGGGTAGGAGGCGAGCCCGGTGTTGGTGCCGGTGCGCAGCGCCGACGTCATGTGGGTGAACGCAGGGTAGTAGATTCGCTGCCAGCCGATCAGGATGTGCCGCCAGCTCTCGGGGCCCTCGTCGGCCAGCAGCTCCTCGGCCACCGAGGAGTTGGTGTACCGACCGTCCTCCTTCTCCAGCAGCTCGGTGGCGCACAGCGCCTGGAGCAGGATGCGTAGCTTGTGGGAAGGGATCCCGGTGTACTCCCGCAGCTCCTCGAAAGTCGACTTCGGGTTCTTGGAGAGATACGGGAAAACATCCAGGTCCAAGCCCGTGACGATGGCGTTGAAGAGTGCCGGGCCGTTGATAATGAGTTGGAACCGCTCGTAGACGCGCTTGGTCTCGGGGGAGCTGTCGAAGGACATGGCAAAAGGTCCTTTCACAAAGGATCGGCAGGGTCAGAGAGCGAGGTCGCACAGGAACGCGGCCAGCCGTGCGGCGCCTAGCTCGATCCGCTCAGAGTCGAGATAACTACAGGAGAGACGCAGTTGGTGGGTGCCGCCGCCACCCACGTGGAACTGCGCCATCGGCGTCCAGAGCACGCCGTAGCGAGACGCACTGGTCTCCAGTAGAGCGGCGTCGACAAGGACGGGCAGGGTCATCCGGACGAAGAACCCCCCGGTCGGCCGGTTCCAGTGCAGCCCCGGGGGCAGGTCGGAGCCGAGGTGCTGGTCGAGCGCCTTCAGCAGCAGGGCGAGGTTGCGCCGGTACAGCTCGGCCTTCGGGCGGCCCAGCGCAGCCAGTGAGCCACCGTGCTCCAGCAGCATCCCGCCGACCACGGCCTGGCTGATCGGCGAGGTGTTCACCGTGACCATGGTCTTGAGCTCAGCCAGTTCGTCGGCCAGTCGGCGCGGCCGGCCGTCCGCGCCGCGGACCGGCTGGTCCGCCACCACATAGCCGACACGGGCGCCCGGCAGGCAGATCTTGGCGAAGGTGCCCACCTGAATCACCCGGGTGTTCCGGTCGAGTGCCTTCAACGACGACAGCTCGGCATCCGGCTCCGTGGTGAAGTGGTACGCGGTGTCCTCGATCAGCAGGAAGTCCTCCTGCTCGGCCAGTTCGAGCAGCCGCTGGCGGGCCGCCGGGCCGAGGACCGTCCCGGTGGGGTTGGCGTGGTCGGGAGCGACGTACAGCGCCCGTAACCGGCGGCCCTGCGCCCGGGCCGCCCGGCATGCCTGAGCCAACCGCGCGAAGTCCAGGGAGTCGCCGTCCTCCTCGACGGGAACCAGGTCCACATCTAGCAGGCGCGCGGCGCCGATGACGCCGACGAACGACGGGTCGACCACGGCCAGCACGTCCCGGCCGGGGCGGCAGAGCGCGCGAAGGACCAGCAGCATGGCCTCTTGCGCTCCCACCGTGATCACTACGGCGGATTCGGGGACAGCGATCCGGAGGTCAGTGCGGAGGAACTCGGCCACCAGGTGGTTGATCAGCCCCCGGCTGGGACCATACTCGTAGAGCTGTCGGCGGGCCCGCTGTTCGTCCAGGCCGCAGTCCTGCCGCAGATGGGTGAGGAACCGGTCGACCTGGCGGGACACGTCGAGTTCATCGAGATAGCCGAGGTTGGGTGCGCCGGGGGCGAAGGAGACCGCCTCGGGGTAGCGCGACATGATCTCGTTGAGGAACGTCACAGAGCCGAGCACCGGATCCTGCAACGAGCCGTGCAGCTCGGCGCGGTCCAGGACGAGCGGGGAGCCGGTCATGCCCGCGCTCCGGTGCCCGACCAGCCCCGGTCGACCTTGTCCGTGACATCCGTTCCGTACAGTCGGCGGGCCTGCAGCAGCGCGAACTCGGCCAGGTAGGCGCGGAACTGGGGCTCCGGCTCCTCGGCGAGACCGATCATCCGCCGGTTGGCGACCACAGCGGGGCTGTCCATCGCCAGGGCGGCCGTCTCGACGGCCTCGGTGACCTGCTCCGGGGGGACCACCTCGTCGCAGACCAGCGTGGCCTCCGGGTCGGTCGCGCCGATCCGGTGGCCGCCCAGGATGATCCGGCGGGACATCCGTGCCCCTGTGAGCCGGCCCAGCCGCAGGTTGCCCAGCCCGGGCACGATGCCCTCCTGGGCGGCGGGCAGGCTGAACCACGCGTCGTCGGCCGCGATCACCCAATCGAAGAGCATCAGCAGCTGCATACCGCCGCCGATGGCGAACGAGTCCACCGCCGCGATCCAGGGCTTCTGGATGGTGCGGTCGGGAAAGCGGTCCTCCTCGACGGCAGGTAGCAGCCCCCGCGCGATCTTGTTGAGGCAGCCGACCTCCCTGGCCAGGAGGAAGTCCACGAGGCCGATCCGGCCCGCCTGGAGTTCGCGCAGGTTGATGCCGGCGCTGAAGACCCGCTTGCCCTGGTAGCGGGGGTGGGTCATGACGCCGCCGCGCAGTACACCCACCCGGATCCGCGCGTCCAGCAGCACCAGGTCGATGGCCGTCTCCAGGTCGGCGACCAGCTGTTCGTCCTCGGCATTGAGACAGTGTGTGTTGCGGATCGTCACATGTGCGACGGAACCGCGACGCTCCAGCAGAACGGTGCCGAGGTCGACGGTGTCCTCGGCCTCAAGGGCGGCGAGCAACTTCCGCGCCCGGGCGGTGGGCAGCAGCATCGCGTCGATGAGGTGCGGCCCCGCCACCGCGTCGCGCAGCAGGGCACGGAAGAACACGCCCTGGTCGATCTCGCGGCCGTCCTTGTCGGCCTGGCGGTACCGGCGCTCGGCCTCCAACTCGTCGGGCGTGGGCACTAGGCCGGGGAAACGGAAGGCCGCCGTCTCGGCCAGCTCGGCGATCCGCAGGTGCCGGGTGCGGCCCTCGGTGAGCTGATCGTAGACCTCGCCGGCATGCAGCCCGAGGAAGCGGTCGGCGGACCTGCGACGGGCGGTAAGCACCTGTTCGGCGAGAGCCTGCTGGTCCGGGGACCGGTCGGGCCGGGCCGGCAGGGCGGCGAGTGTTCGTTCGGCGGCCGCGGCGTACCGGGCGAGCGCCGCGGCGTCGGCCGCGAGGTCACCGACCGGATTCGGAACCGGCTCCTGCCACCGGGCGTTCTCGGTCAACATGCCGAGACCCGTCGTAGCTCCCGGTCGCAGGCGGCCAGATGGGCACCGAGGCAGTCCTCATAGCTGCCGGTATGAGCCTCCAGGAGCAGTTGCCGGCGGATCGCCAGCTCCGGCCCCGCGTTCCTGCCGAGCAGCAGGACGGCGGCCTCCACGGCTGCTTCCACATCGGCGTTGGCCTCGTCCACCAGGCCGGTTTCCAGCGCCGCCGACGCGGTCAGCTCATGGCCCCACAGCACCAGCTGTCTGGCTCGGGCGGCGCCGATCTGGTTGGTCAGTCGGTACAGCGCCATGCCCGGCCAGAACTGGCCGTCGTTGACCGGAAGCAGCAGCCGCAGGTCCGCGGTGGCGATCCGGTAGTCAGCCACCAGGAGCAGATCAAGGGCGGGCCCGGCGCAGTTGCCCGAGACCACGGCGACGCTGACCGAGCCGAGCCGCTCGATCCGGCGCACCGCCCGCTCCCAGCGGTTCACCTCCTGTATGCCCGCCCTGGCCGGCCACGAGCGCTCGTCCGGCCGAGCGGTGCCGAGCCGTACCACCAGTACGGCCGGGGATTCCTCGGCGCGGTCGCACGCCTGGTTGACGGCGGCGGTCAGCTCGGCGAGCGGCAGCCTTCCGTCGAGGTCCAGTCGAAGGCCTCGTGGTTCAGCCAGCTTTCTTGGCGATTCGTCGGCGTTCATCCGTCCCACCCTTCCTCGATTGTGTCCTACTGCCGCTGCTCCGGCGTCCGCTACCACCGCAGCAGTGCCGTCTCGATCGTGGAGCCAGGACCCATCGTCATCAGCACCGTGTAGTCGCCCGCGGCCACCACGTCCTCGGCCAGCAGCCGCTCGTAGGAGAAGAGGAAGGAGCCGCTCGACAGATTGCCGTAGTCCCGCAGCACGCCCGTGGTGTGCCGGACGTCGTGCTTGGTCAGGCCGAGGTTGACCCGCACCGAGTCGATCACCTTCTTACCGCCCGAGTGCACCAGCCAGTGCGCGATGTCCGAGCGGCGTAGTCCCGTTCCCACCAGCAGCCGGCCGACCGCCTCCTGGGCGTTCGCGCCGACCACGTACGGCACCTCGGGGTCGAGGAAGAAACTGAACCGCTCATGGTCGTCGTCCCAGTCGAAGCGCATCGCATCCATCGCCTCGGGGATGATCCAGCTGGTGGTCTTCAGCAGTTCGGGCGCATCCGCCGGAGCGGTGTCGTCGGCCAGCAGAGCGACCGCGGCGGCGCCGTCGCCGAACAGGCTGTTCACCACCGAGGTGCGCATGGTCCCGTCGAAGACGTACGCGGCGGAGCATGCCTCGATGCAGACCATCAAAGCCAGCTGCCCCGGGTGCGTCGCGGCCCAGCCGGACACCGCCGTGAGGCCGTTGAGCCCGGCGTTGCAGCCCATACCGACCACGTCGAGCCGGGCGCAGTAGGGGGCTATCCCGAGATCCTTGAGCAGCAGCGCGCTGAACCCCGGCACGATGAACCCGGTCGAGGAGACACAGCACAGGTACCGCACGTCGGAGAGGTCCATGTCGGCCTGCTTGAGGCAGGTCTCAACGGCCTCCCTGCCCATTCGCAGGCCGGTCGACACATGTTTGCGCAGCAGCTCTCCCTGGGTCTCCACCAGGCGAGTGCCGTCCGGACCGACGGGCGGCAGGGTCAGGTAGCGGCGCTCGATCGCACCCCCGCGGAACACCGACTGGATCCGCGGGTCGGTGACACCGAATATGTCGAGCAACTCATCCTGTGTATATGAGTGTTCGGGGAGACCTGTGCCGACGGCGGTGATACGCGGTGTCCGTAACCCCACCACCCGCCCGTCAGTCAAGGTAATCCTCCGGACCGCCTTCGCGGACGGTGTCGAGGGTGAAGCAGTGGAAACCGCCGCCGAACAGCCGCCGGTGCCGGTGGCGCACCGGGACCACGGTGAACTTCTGCTGTTCCAGCGTACGGATCAGCTCGGGGCACGCCTCGTTGACCAGCACCGTGTCCGGCGAGACCGACAGTACGTTGAGGTCGATGAAGGGGCTGGTGAGAACCAGGTCGTCGTCCTCGTACTGCGGGAAGGCGTTCTCTGCGGGCGCGGGAGCGACGACCATGTCCCACTTGCGCAGCGACTCCGGCAGGAAGCCGGCCACCTCCTTGTCGCGCACGAGCAGTGTCCCGGGCCGAAGGGCCAGGACCATGCTGTCGATATGGCTGTCGCTGAGCCTGTGCACCCGGTGGATACGGAACCGACCCTCCAAGTGGCGCTCCAGCCAGTCGACCGCGAGGGCGTGATTGGCCGTGGAGATGTTCGCGATGATGTCCCGGCCCAGCCGCAGACACTGCGCACCATCGAACATCATCTCGAAGCCGACGTCATACGGAGAACTCCCCGGGTCCTCGATCACCTCGGTCGGCCCGCCCACCGTCGCGCTCGCGGCGTAGGACAGATCGAAGGAGGCGTCGGTCATCAAAGGCCGGGGCATCACCGTCCAGCGGGCGCCGCGGCGGAAGTACTCGTTGAAGACCGGTGTGAGGAACTGGGTCTCGAAATACCGAGAGCGGACCATCGGCGGTGTTTCGATGATCTCATCGCCGAGGATCAGTGTGTTGTCCCGCAGGTTCAGCGGCGGTACCACGGAGGCCGAGAAGGCAGGCGTGCGGACCTCGGAGGTCCCGGCGTCCAGCTCCAGGGGGCGCAGCACACTGACGCCGAGTCCCTGCAGAGCATGGACGATACCCTCGATGTCCTCCTGGAGTTCCTCCAGATATCGCTTCTTGATCGGAGAAGGCTCCTGCCGTTCCTCCCCGCTCCGGACGGATAACCGGGGATACGCCCACTCAGAGCGAATCAGATTGTCGTGAAAGAACAGGTCGAATGACAGCTCACGTTCATGCGAGATGTAGTTCGTTGCGGAACCGACGATGATTTCCCTGAGTGGGGACCACTCGTCGTAGCTGTTCAACAGCACGTGTCCAGCTCCATATCCGATAGTTTCTACTGCTGGTTGGCCGAGACGATCTCCGTGATGCCTTTGACGGTGAGGAAGTTGCGCAGCTGCATCTGAGACTCGGGGATCTCAACCTCGAAGTGATCTTCAATGCTGCAGATCAGCGCCACGATTCCCATGGAAGTCAGGCCGTGCGCCGAGAGATCCTCGTCATCCGGGAAGTCCTCCTGGACCGGGATGTACTCGCCGAGCAGAGAAAGTACGTCGGCACGGACCTGAGTGAATTCGGGGCGGACAGAATTCAGGGACATAGCAGACTCCCTAACCGGCTCCAGAGTGCGACGGTGGATGCCTCATGGGACTCTGATGAGCCCTAGGTCGCCGCCCCCGAAGGGATCTGATGGGACATGTTCAACCCCTCGTGGCCGGGGAGGGGCGGACACAGCTTCGCACCGTCAGGCGGCGCCTGTCAGAAGAGTGGAGATCACGAAACTAACTGTGATCACCAAGCTTCGTCAAGCACTTTCCTGTCGGCAACTGCCGCTTGACATAGCGTTACTGACCGAAGCAGGGTTGCGTCATCGATACTCGGTTCGGCTGGTTCGACGCTGATCCGATGCATCGCCGCCACTTCCACCGATCGTCCGCAATCGCCGGTCTGCCTGCGGATTTGATCAGCAACCGCCCGCGGACAAGCGCCCCAGTTGGCTCCCTCGCGCGAGGTTCCCAAGCCTCTGCTCACCTCGGAACGGAGATCGCTGTGACCACCTCGGCAGCCCTGATCCACCAGTTACCGGAGACGTTCACCGAGGCTCGGGCTAGAACCGTGGTCGATCGGCTGATTTACAGCACCGAGGCGATTGAGGAAGTTCGGCTGGAAATCGACGATCTAGCTTTGCACGTGACACTCACCGACGAGCGAGCACGGGCAGAGGTTTCTCGGCTGATCGACGAACTCGCCGCCGAGGTGGCCGGTGCCCGGCTGTCCGCGCAGCGCGTCATACGCCGCCCGGCGGCCGACCGGCCGACCGCCGTCATCGGTGCCGCCGAACCCACCGGCCCGCCCCCCGCGGTCCCGGACCGCGCAGCCGCCCGAACTGTCCTGCGGCGCGCCTACGACCTGCTCTTTCTCGACCTCGGCAGGGCCGCGGGGGCGGTGGAGCGCAGCTATCCACCGGTGATCCGGCGCGAGGAGATGGACCTCTGCCAGTATGTCGAGACCTTTCCCCAGAACGCCTACCTGGTGGCCGAGCTGCCGCATGACAGGCCCCGGCTCGAAGCCGTCCGCGACGGTGCGGCCCTCGTCGACAACAGCCGACTGAGCGAATACATGCTCAACCCGGCCCAGTGCTTCCACACCTACGCCGAGCTGGCCAGAACCCGACTGACGGAGTGCCGTCTCCTCACCATGGCGGGTGACTGCTTCCGGCACGAAGTGCCCTGGCGGGTCGGCGGACACCGGCTGCCCGCCTTCTCCATGCGCGAGATCGTCTTCCTCGGTACGCCCGACCATGTCGAGAAGGCACGCGACACCTTGATGGACCAGGTGTGGCAGCTGTTCCTCGCGCTCGGCTTCGAGGGCCGGCTGGAGACCGCCACCGACCCGTTCTACTTCTCCGAGGATGCCGCGATGCGGCAGTTCCAGCTGCTGGCGGAGGTGAAGTACGAGCTGGTGGTGGAGCTTTCGGGCGGTCAGTCCTACGCCATCGGCTCGTTCAACAACATCCGGGACAGCCTCTGCCGCGAGTTCGGCATAACCCAGCCGAACGGCAACCCCGCGCATTCGGGCTGCGCCGCGTTCGGCCTTGACCGCTGGGTAGAGGCAACGCTCACCTGCTACGGCGAGGATCCCGCGTGCTGGCCACGGCAGTTGCTGCCGTTCTGCCGCTGACACCCCGGCCGCCCGGCCGGACGTCCCGAACAACAAGGGGAGAGAGTGCGAACCAGTCGCTTGGCCGACGCCATGAACCACGCCCAGCATGGCGAACGAGCCCTTCTCAGTTGGGCACACATGAACATGTGGCACCCGATGCGGGCAGCTGGGGAGGTGATGTCCCGCGACGCAGCCGACGTCGCGCCCGTAGCGGCCGGCTTCCCGGCACACGTGGCGCGCGACCGCCGACGCGAGCCGCTCCGGTCACACCGGCCCGTGACCGATGTCGCGGACCGGGCGCGCGAGCGGACCGCCGCGACCGGAGGCCAGGTGTGACTTTCCCCTCATTGCCCCCGACCACCCCCCAGCCTTCGCCCGCCGTTGCGCTGCCGACCGAGCGAAGCTGTCCCTTCTCACCCCCCGATCCGCTGGCCGAGTACCGCGAGCGGGAGCCGATCCGCCGACTGCGGTACCCCGACGGGCACGAGGGCTGGCTGGTGACCAGTCACAAACTGGCCCGGGAGATCCTGGCCGACGGCCGCTTCAGCGCCCGCGCCGAGCTCAAGCACGTACCGGTCGCCCGCCCAGGCGCCGACCCTTTCATCGGCCAACCCGCCTTGCCCGGCTGGTTCGTGGACATGGACCCGCCGGAGCACACCCGCTTCCGCCGTCTGCTGGCCGGACAGTTCACCGTCCGCCGGACCCGCGAACTGCGCCCCCGCATAGAGCGGTTGGTCGAGGAACACCTCGACACGATGGCCGACACCGGCCCTCCGACCGACCTGGTGGAGAACTTCGCGCTGCCGATCCCCTCCCTGGTGATCTGCGAGCTGCTCGGCGTCCCGTATGCCGACCGTGCGGAGTTCCAGCACAACAGCACCGTGCTGTTCAGCCTAGACGTCAGCGCCGAAGAAGGCGCGGCCGCGATGGACGCGCTCACCGCGTTCCTCCAGGATCTGATCCGGCGCAAGCGGACCCGGCCGACCGCCGACCTGCTCAGTCGGCTGGCCCACGAGAGCGATCTGGACGACGTGGAGCTTGCCGGAGTCGGCGTGCTGCTGCTTACCGCCGGGCACGAGACCGTGGCCAGCATGTTCGGACTGGGCAGCTACGCGCTCATGAGCAACCCGGAGCAGGCCGCGCTGCTGACCGACCCGGCCACCGTCGACCGCGCGGTGGAAGAACTCCTGCGCTATCTGACGATCTTCCACTTCGGCGTGCCCCGCACCCCGCTCACCGATGCGGAGATTGGTGGCAGGCTGCTCCGTACCGGCGAGAGCGTCACCATCTCGCTGCCCGCCGCCAACCGCGACCCCGAGCGCTTCGAGGACCCCGACCGCCTGGACCTCACCCGCAACGCGGTCGCTCACCTCGCCTTCGGATACGGCGTGCACCAGTGCATCGGCCAGAATCTGGCCCGGATGGAGCTGCGCGCCGGCTACCCGGCGCTGTTCCGCCGCTTCCCGGGGCTGCGCCTGGCCGTGCCGCCCGAGCAGGTCCGGCTGGGCGGGGCCGGTTTCTACGGCGTGCACCGGCTCCGCGTCACCTGGTAGCCCACCGCGAAGGACCCCCGATGACCCATGCTTCCTCCTTGCGCGTAACCGTCGACACCGAGCGCTGTGTCGGTTCGGGCCAGTGCGCGCTGAACGCCCCCGACGTGTTCGATCAGAGGGACGAGGACGGTGTCGCCGTCGTGCTCCTGGCCGAACCGCCCGTCGACACGCGCACCGCCGTCCGCACTGCGGCAGCACTCTGCCCGGCCTCGGCGATCCGGCTCACCGACCCACTCGATCCCGTTGAGGAACAAGGAATATGACGCGGCTGCTGATCGCAAACGACTTCATCGAGGACCAGGCTGCGGTGGTTGACGCCCGCCAGAAGAAGAACGGCTGGTGGGCGCAGCGCATGGTCTGGTTCGCCCGGGAGGGCGACATCCTCGTCATGACGGTCGCACCCGAGGACGCCTACCTGGATTACGTCACCACGCTCACCCGGACTCCGCGTGATTCCCTGCGGGTGGTCGTCCCGCCGCCCGGCCGTCTCGAAACGAGCGTGCTCACCGAAGACCGGCTGGCCGATCCGGAGTTCCACCGGTCGGTCGGCGAGGCGCTCGGCGGGCGGCAGATCTACGAGATCCTTCCGCTGCACCCCGACACCACCGTGGTCGGTCTTGCCCGGGCCCTCGGCGCCGAGAGCGCGGTGCCCGGCCACGGCTTCATGGGCCAGGGCGGTGGAACTCTCGTCAACAGCAAGGCCGCCTTCCGGGCCATCGCCGGCGGCCTCGGTGTCCCCGTGCCGGCCGGTGCGGTCTGCGCCAACCGCCGGGAGGCCGAGGACGCCATCACGGAGCTGCTTGAGCAGGGCCATCCGGTCATCCTGAAGAACGACCTCCGGGCGGGCGGCCGGGGCAACGAGGTGGTCAGCTCGGTGGAGGGCGTGGCTCCGGTCGGCGCAGAGCGGACCGTCCTGCTGACTGACCGGGCGGCCGTAAGGGAGTACCTGGCTAGGCGGTGGAACTGGTTGACCACGCGAGACCGGACGCCGTTCGTGGTGGAGCGGTACTACCCGGGTAGCCAGGCAGTCTTCGCGGAGTTCCTGGTCACCGAGCAGGGGCCTGAGTTCGCCGGTCAGGGCGAGATGGTCTCGGCGCCGATGGCCAAGGCCGAGATCATCCCGGCCCCCGGCGTCGCCCCGGCGACACTGACCGAGCTGGCAGAAGGGGGGCGCCGGCTCTGCCAGGCCCTGCACGGCTTGGGCTACCGGGGCATGGTGAGCGCGGACGCGATCATCACCCCGGACGGCGAGCTCCACTTCAGCGAGTACAACGGCCGCATCACCGGCTCCACCCACATCTACCAGGTACTCGGCGAGCACATAGTGGGTGAGGACTATGCCCGCACGCGGGTCCTGTACGAGGTGGACGGCTGGGTAGTGCCGTCGTTCCGGGCCGCAGCCGACCGGCTCGCTGAGGCCGGGCTGGCCTACTCCCCGGCCACGCGGACCGGGACCGTCCTGGTCATGGCGTACAACCCGTCCGACAGCACTGTCAGGTACACAGTGGTCGCCGAGACACTCGACCAGGCCCGCAAACAGGCTGACCAGGTGGAGTCGCTGTTCACCGACGCGCCTTCGGTCTGACGCAAGCCGCGCCGCGCCCCTTCAGGGTGCCGGTCGGCGTCACTTCAGCCCCATGCGGGGTCCTCTGCCAGCTTCTCGGCGATCCGCTCGTGGAACGACTTGCGCTCAAGAGCCCGCTCGATGTCGGCGACGACCTGCGAGAGCGGGTAGGGGATTTCGGCCTCCAGGTCGGCGAGGGCGCCCTCGGTGGCACGCCACTCCGCCGACAGGCGGCCGACGACGCTGCGCGCCTTGTCGGTGAGCGTCACCTTCCGGGTGCGCGCGTCGTCGCCTACGACGGTCTCGACCCACCCGGCCGTACGCATCGCGGCGACCTTCTGGCTCAGCGCCGAATGCGTACGGTGGACCGACTCCGCCAGTTCCGCGATGGTCATGGGCCCCCGGGCCTGGAGCCGCAGCAACTCCATGACGAAGCTGGGCTTGAGCCCGTCGATCTGCCGCTCGGAGTAGCTCCGGGCAATGTCGGCGTCCATCGACGCCTGGAGCAGGCGCAGGGGCCGCCAGAGGCTCTGCTCCGTCGGGTCAACTGCGTGAGAATCGGCCATCCGTACATCATATAAGCACTGTCACTTTCGCTGGCCGTCCGTTCCGTGTGCCAGCGGAGGGCAGGAGCCGTTTGGCTGTTCCCGAGATGGCGTACGGGTGTCCGCGCGTGGCAGCGGTCCGATCTCGGCCACCAGACGTCATTGAGCTTCTTCGAGGTGGCCACCGATCGGGTGACGGGCTGCAAGCCGCAACGAGCGAGGCCCCCGGGCTGTTGATCGAGGTGTCTGACGTCTCGACCACGCTGCTCAGGGGGCCTCGTTGGTCATCTATCCTGCCGCGCTCGACCTGCCGCATGCGCTCGTGGAGTGGGTCACCATGCTCATCGTCACCCGTGAGGGCGACCGGCGCTGCAAGCTCCGTCCGTCCCAGCGCGCGATGGTGGCACTGGTGTACCTGCGCGAGCACACCACCCTGGCGAAGATCGCTGCCGGGTTCGGGATCAGCGAGTCCACCGCCCACGCCTACACCAGCGCGGTCATCCGCCTGCTCGCCCAGCGCGCCCCGGGGCTGCTGAAAGCCCTGCGCGAGACCGGCCCCGACTTCGTTCTGCTGGACGGCACCCTCGCCGAGTGCGACCGGGTCGGCGACTCACGCGCGGATTACTCCCACAAGCACCGCCGCCACGGAGTGAACGTGCAGGTCGTCACCGATCCGACCGGCCGACTGCTGTGGCTCTCACCCGCGCTGCCGGGCCGGGCTCACGACCTGACCGCCGCCCGTACCCACCGGATCATCCGCATCTGCGAGCGGCAGGGCGTCCCCCTCCTGGCCGATCTCGCCTACCAGGGCGGCGGCCCCTGGCTCACGACGGGCATCAAACGCAAGCCCCTGCAGGAACTCACCCCCACCGAGAAGACCGTCAACCGGGCCCTGGCCACGGCGCGGGCACCGGTCGAACGCGGCGTCGCCCGCCTGAAGTCCTGGCAGATCTTCCGCAGGGCCCGATGCAGCCCGAACCGAATGTCGTCAATCACCGCAGCCGTCCTCACCCTGGAGCGGCAACGCTGAAGAAGCTCATTGAGCTGGGCCAGAGCGTTGCCGCAGACACCGGATCGCCAGAAGAACGAGCGCGTCGGGAAGATCGGAGTGCTGCGCCTGGCGCCGACGGAGGGTCTCGGCGTCACGGACACCGCGCCTGCGTACGCGGCTGGGAGAAGCCCGGGTGGCGCCGCTGATGTCGTTGTCCCGGTAGCTCGTCCCGCCCGGTCCCGGCGGCGCCTGTGGTGCGTCGCGGGTGTGGATCGTGCTGCTACCGGGCGAATGGCGCGTCCTGGTGGACACCGTCGCCCGCCGACCGTCGACGACGGCTGTTGCCTGCCCTGCTCATCCCAACTGCACCGCTTGGCCCGGTATTTGCCGGAGAACCAGTTATTGAAGCACTGTTATATTAGTGCTGTGATATATTTCGACCTCGCGGCGCCGGTCAGCGTACGGGCGAACAGCGGCCGCACCCCCTGGATGTCGCCCTCGACGTGGACCCGACTCGCCGGCACCGGCCCGCTGACTACTGCCGTCGGGTCACCGCGATGAAGGCGCCCGGCTGGTTCCTCGATACCCGCCCGCTCCGTGGCAACCAGCCGTTCCGTAACATGTGGATCGGCTCCGCGGCTTCACAACTCAGCGGGCAGATCGCCACTGTGGCGGTACTGGCCCAGGTCTGGGAACTGACCGGCAGCCCGGTGGGCACCGGCGCTATCGGCTTCGCCACCGGCCTGCCCATGGTGCTGTTCGGGCTGCTCGGCGGCACACTGGCCGACACCGTCGACCGCCGTGCACTGGTGCGGGCCACCACCGCCGGCCAACTGCTGGCCGCGGCCGGGCTGTGCGTCCAGGCTCTGGTGGACAATAAGAGCGTGGCGCTGCTACTCGCCCTCGTCGCCATAGGAACCTCCTGCAGCGCGCTCGGGGCCCCTGCCCGGCGCACCTTCCCGGTTCGGCTGCTGCCCGCCGAACAGGTCGCGGCCGGTCTCGCACTGACCAACGTCTCCTTCCAGGCGGCCATGCTGGCCGGGCCCGCTATGGCCGGACTGATCATCGCCCGCTGGGACTTCCCCGCCGCCTACGCCGTACAGGCCCTGGCCGTCGCGGTGTCCATGTTCACGGTGCTCCGCCTCCCGGCCATGAAGCCCGAGGGCAGAGCCACCGCGGGCGGCAGGCGTCGGCCGGAGCGCGGCGGCTGGCGGGTCATCCTGCGCCGCCCGACGCTGTGGGGCTCGATGGCCACCGACATGTCCGCGACGCTGCTGGCTATGCCGATCGCGCTCTTCCCGCTGGTCAACGAAGTCCGATTCGGCGGCGACCCACGGACCCTCGGTCTGTTCCTGTCAGCCATCGCGGTCGGCGGTATCGCGGCAGGGCTGCTCTCCGGCACGGTGACACGCTGGCGACGCAGCGGCCTGGTCCAGCTGGTCGCCGCCGCCGCATGGGGTCTGGCGCTGGCGGGATTCGGCCTGGTGGGACATCTGTGGATGGCGCTCGCTTGTCTCGCCGTGGGCGGCGCCGCCGACACCGTGTCGGTGGTCACCCGCAGTGCCTTGGTCCAGCTGGAGACTCCGGACGCCTACCGAGGGCGCGTCTCCTCGGTGGAACACGTCATCGGCGTCGCGGGCCCCGAGCTCGGCAACTTCCGTGGTGGCCTGTTGGCGTCGGCCACCTCTGCCTCCTTCAGCCTGGTCACGGGCGGCCTCTCCGCCGTCCTGGCCATCGCTGTCGTGGCCGTGACCAACGCACCCCTACGCGCCTATCGCACGCCGTCCGCCGTCGAGGAGTCGACCGTCCCTGAAGCTGCCGACGTGACGAAGAAGGCAGGTTGAGCGGCAAGACAACGCTCCCCACCCACGACTGCAGGCTTTCGGCTTCGCGGTCCGTGACACCCGGAAAGCTGCGGGGATGAGCATCGAAGAGCTCGCCGAAGCAGCCGATCTGTCCGCCCGCATGGTCATCGGCATCGAGCACGGCAAACGGAACCCGTCACTGCTGACGATCCTCGCCCTGGCTCAGGGGTTGGGCGTCGCTCCAGGCCGCCTGCTCGAATCCGCGACGCCACGGCGGGAGCCTGGGACATGAGTCCGCGCCGCCTCGCGCTCGTACCCGATCCCTACCCCGGTGAGTCTCTGCTGAGCTGGGGGATGCGCTCGCGCGGCTCAACCAGGTCTCCCGGACCGAGGCGCTGCGCATGGCGGGTCTGATCATCTCCAGCACGGTGTCGGCCGTGTTCGGCTACCGCATCAGCGACGCGGTCGTGCATGCCGTGAGCCAGAGCACCGGGGTGGCGGGGCAGCGGCTGCGGAGCATGACGCTCGCTTACTACGCGGGCAGTGCGCTGGAGCCGCTGCCGCCGGACGACGCGAAGGAGTATGGGGCCTGGGCCGCGTGGCGGTACCGGCAGCGGACGGTGCTGCCCAAGCATTCCAACGCTTGTCCTTCGTGCCTGCGGGAGAACGGTGGCCGCTGGCTCCTGAAATGGCGGCTCATCTGGTCGTTCGCGTGTGGCTTTGTTCACGAGAACCGGTTCTGGCACGACTTCCGTGAAGCGGTCACGGTTAGTGATCAGTGGGTGCTTCGAGTGCTTCGAGGATCTGTCGTACTTCCTGGTGCCACTGATCGGCGTCGGCGCCGTCCACCCAGCCGGTTGCCATTTCTGATCCGTCCTGGAGAACCCGGTCCAGTGCGAGTCTCGCCGACGCGCGAAGGGAGGCGGGCAGTTCGGGCAGGGCTTGGCTGGGGCCGTCGTCGGGGTCGATCACGATGGGGCTGTCCGGGTGGGTGCTGGCGACGAGGGCGCCAGCGGCAATAGCTTCGGCTCCGTCTCCGCCATCGACCCGTTCTCCCGAGTGGATGACTCGCTGGAATGAGCTCTTTCCAACCTGTTCGGCTGGAGGGGCAGTCGGGGTGACAGACAGGTGAAGCCCCTGGTAGATGGGTTTTCGACCAAGAAATCCATCTCCACCAGAGGCTTCGTGTGCTTGTCTACCCGTCGGGCGTCGACGTGTCCAGTTCTGCCCTGCGCTTCCTGTCCGCCAAACTCCGTCAGCGCCGCCAAGAGCTCGGCAC
>NZ_JBXUOY010000015.1:0-38034 GCF_057196705.1 Streptomyces sp. ATLC9
GGCGAGCACGGCCCCGCCCGCCACGGCCAGCGGCACGGCGTTGCGCCGGCCCGCCCGTACCGCGCCCGCCGCCTTGCGCCGCGCCAGGGCCTTGACGTCGGCCCTGGCCGCCAGCTCCTCGATGGTGTCGCCCAGCTCCCGGCGCGTGCGGTCGATCCGCTCGCGCAGCTCGGCGGGGGTGTCCGGATCGGCGGGGATGCCCGGGGTGACCGGGACCTCCGCCTCCCTGGTGTCCCTCGAAACGCTCATCGCCGCACCCTTCCCCTGATCTCGTCCAGGTCGTCGTGCACGCCCCGCAGGGCCCGCTCGGGCTTGGCGGGCGTGGCCCTGCGCATCTGCCGCCGCCCCAGGACCGCCAGCACCCCGGCGACGAGGAACAGCACCGCCATGATCACCAGGGCGGACAGCCACACCGGCCACACCACGGAAAGGCCGGCGATCGCGGCCGTCACACCGGCGCCCACCGCGTACAGCGCGACCACCCCGGCACCGCCGAGCATGCCGCCGCCCATTCCGGCCCGCTTGCCCTTCTCGGCCATCTCCATCCTGGCGAGCTGCAGCTCCTCCTTCATGAGCTGCGACATCTGCGCGGTGGCCCGTGCCACCAGTTCGCCGACGGAGTGCTCCTCTCCGGGGCCGTGCCCGCGCCTGTGTCCGTCCATCCGCTGCATCGTGCTCATCGTCGTCGCGCTCCCCTCATGGGTCAGCACTCCGAGTACCTCCACTCACCGCCCGCTAACCCGGCCTCACCCGTTCGTCACGGCGTCCGGGGTGCCGGGCCCCATCCGGCACGGTGTCGGGGGCGGGCGGGGTCGGTGCGGCAGCCGCACCCGGGGCGTCGCAGCGGCAGCCGGGGTTGACGCACAGCACGGCCCGGTGCTCGGGGAAGGCGCGCGGGGAGACGGAGCCGCACCACGGGCAGCGCCCGTCGACGGCCGTCACCGCCTCGCTCCCGTCCAGCGCCCGCGAGCAGCGGCGGCACATCCTGCGGGTCTCGTCCAGGCACCTGTTCCGACAGCGCTGTGGCGGCGGACGGCGCAGAGAAGCGCGCATGACGGACACCGAACCGAACAGTCCCGTCGCCGTCGCCGTGGAACCGGAGCGGCCGCGGGGCACGGTCGAGACGGGCTTCGCCCGGGTGGACGGGGCGCTCGCGCTGATGGTCCGGCGCAGCGACCAGAACGACAGGCAGCCGGCCGACCACGAGGCGCGCCTGGACGCACAGGAGCGCTCCCGGTGGCCGCCGGCGAGCATCACCGCCCTGGCGCGGTGGGCGGCGGGCCGGCCCCCGGAGCCTGGCGGCTCACCGGCGGCCGAGCGCCTCCGCCCGCCGGTACGCTCCGTGTCTGTGCCCCAACCCGCCCCGCGCCCGAGGTGGCCGCGGGGCGGGTTGTGGGTACGGAAGGGAACAGGCCGCACACACGGAGTCGCCGTCCTCGCGGCCGGATCGCCCCCGACGTCGCATCACCCTCGGCACCCCGGGAGCCGAACCGCCCCCGTACTGAACGGAGTCCGACCATGGCACCCACTCCCCGACCCGCCCGCGCGGCGGGCCGGTCACACGCCGTGGTGATCGGCGCCGGCCTCGCGGGCCTGACGGCGGCCCGCGCACTCGCCGACGCCTACGAGCGGGTGACGGTGCTCGACAGGGACGTGCTCCCCGCCGATCCGGCCCCCCGGCGCGGCGTACCGCAGAGCCGGCAGCTCCACATCCTGCTCGCCCGCGGCGCGCAGGCGTTGGAGGAGCTGTTCCCCGGCTTCCTGGAGGAGCTGCTCGCGGCTGGGGCCACCCGCGCGGACACCCAGACCGAGGTCCACTGGTACCTCGACGGCCGCCTCCTGCGCCCGGCGCCCTCCGGGGTGATCGCGTACGGCGCGAGCCGGCCGCAGGTGGAGCACCACGTACGCGCGCGTGTCGTGGCGCTCCCCGGTGTCGCGGTCAGGGAGGGGGTGGAGGTGCTGGGCCCGGTCACCACGCCGGACCGCGCCCGGGTCACCGGAGTCCGGGTGCGCCCGCGCACCGGCGGGGGGACCGGCGGCCCGGGGGAGGAGACGATCCCCGCCGACCTGGTCGTCGACGCCTCCGGCCGGGGCTCGCGGGCCCCGGACTGGCTGGAGGAACTCGGATACCCCCGGCCGCGGCGGACGCGGGTGCGCGCCGACGTCGTCTACGTCACCCGCCACTTCCGGCGCGAACCCCACCACATCGGCGGCCGGAGCGGCGTCGCGCTGGTGCCCTTCCCCGGACTGCCGCGCGGCGGGGCCCTCGTCTCCGAGCGGAAGGACCGGTTCGCGGCCGTCCTCTTCGGCCTGCTGGGCGAGGAGCCCCCGACCGACGAGGCGGGCATGCTGGCCTACGCCGAGTCCCTGCCCGGACCGGACGTGGCCGAGGTGCTGCGCACGGCCGAGCCGCTGAACGAGCCGGTGAGGATGCGCTACCCGGCCAGTACGCGCCACCACTACGAGAAGCTGGACCGCCGCCCCGGCGGCCTCCTGGTCGCCGGCGACGCCCTGTGCAACTTCAACCCCACCTACGGCCAGGGCATGACGGCGGCGGCCCAGCAGGCGGTCGTGCTGCGCGCGCTCCTCGCCCGGGAGCCCCGGGAACGGGACGCCGACGGCCTGCCCCGCCGCTTCTTCCGCGCCGCCGCCGAGGTCGTCGACACCCCGTGGCTGCTGGCGGCCGGCGGTGACCTGCGCTTTCCCGGGGCGGAGGGGAGGCGCGGGCCGGCCGACGAGCTGCTGGACCGGTACCTCACCCGCTACCGCGCGGCGGCCTCCGTCGACCCCGTTCTGGGCCGGACGTTCCTGTCGGTGGCCCACATGCTCCAGTCGCCCGCCCGGCTGATGTCGCCCGGCCATGCGCTCCGCGTACTGCGCGCGTCGAGGAGGGCCGGCGATCCGGTGGGGGCGGACTCGTAAAGAAATCGTGTACGCGACAAACATGGCGTGCACGGGTCTTGCCCGGCGCCGGTGACCGACCAGTAGCCTGCGATCCCCCCCACGGTCCCACGGCGCGAACACTCTTCAACTCCCTTCCCCCCAACACCACTTGAGGTCACTGTGAAGAAGAAGTCACTGGCCGTCGCGGCAGCCGCGGCATCCGTGCTCGCAATCACCCTCCAGGCCCCGGCCGCGGCGGCCGAGGCGTCCCCCTCCGCCTACGGACCCGGCAGCGACCCGATCCTCTTCGTCCACGGCTGGAACAGCAGCGGATCCACGTGGAACACCATGGCCGGCCGTTTCCGCGCCGACGGCTGGCCCGCCGGCCACCTGAGGCAGTGGAGCTACACCTCCAGTCAGTCCAACGCCACCACCGCGCGGCAACTCGCCACCGAAGTCGACCGGTTGCTCGCCGCCACCGGGGCGAGCAAGGTCGACGTGATCACCCACTCCATGGGCGGCCTCTCCTCGCGCTACTACGCCAAGAACCTCGGCGGCGCGGCGAAGATCGACGCCTGGGTCTCCCTCGGCGGCCCCAACCACGGCACCGACATGGCCAACTGGTGCTTCCAGACCTCCTGCACCGAGATGCGCATCGGGTCGAGCTTCCTGAACTCACTCAACTCCGGTGATGAGACACCCGGTTCGGCGCGCTACGCCACCTGGTGGTCGCCCTGCGACACCGTCATCAACCCCGACAGCAGCGTCGCCCTGTCGGGCGCGGTCAACACCAGAACCGCCTGCCTGTCGCACTCCGGTCTGCTGAGCGACGCCACGGTCTACGGCCAGGTCCGGGACACGGTCGACAGCTGACCCCGGTGGACGTCCCCGCCCCGGCCCGCCGACGCGGGGACGTCCACCCGCCAGAGGGCATGCGGTGCGGCCGCGTTGTCCGCGTGCGGTCGCGGTTCCGGCGTACTACGCGGTGGGCCCGCTCCCCGGCGGGGGAGCCCGGTGAGCACCGTCGGCAGGGTGCTGGGGGGAAGGCGCGAGGCGATGTGCCCGAACTCGTGAACCCGGCCCGCCACACCGGACGCCCGACGATCCTCACCCGCGACGGGAAGCCATGGGCCGTCGTCGCCCCTGTGTCCGCCCTCGCCCACCTCGCCGGCGCGCCGCCCGAAGGCAGCGAGGACGTGGCGGACGCGTCCGCCGCCGTCGAAGTCCTCACCTGACACGTTCCACGCGGTGAGACCGAGGATCACCGCGTCCCGGGGCGGGCTTCGGTCCGGGCGGCCGCCCGCGAACCGTCACGGGGAAGAGCGGCCCGCGGCCGTGTCGGGTGCGCCGGTCCGGGTACTGCGGGAAGGGCCTCACATGCCCGCGGGGCATCCCGCTCCCGTGCGTGCCGACCCCTCCTCCCGCGGGGGCTCACGGGAGGAGGGGGAGGAGGGAGCGGGCATGGCCGAGCAGGCGGTGGAGGTGCACGGTGGTGGGGGCGAGAGCGGTGATCAGGACGGCCGGACCGGCCAGTGGCGCCAGGACGCCCCGGCCCTGTGCCGGGTCGTTCCCTAACAGGTGCGGCTGGACGGGTACTCCTTCCAGGCGTGGATCGACGACGAGGAGTTGGCCGGTGGCGCGGTGACCGGCCAGGACGGCGGGGCCGTCCCAGCCGGGGGCGGCCGTGCCGATGCCGGTGTGCTGGTCCAGCAGGGGACGGCCGTCGCGTCGGACGGTCAGCCGGGTGGTCAGGTCGCCGGGGGGCTCGGCGGCGCGGCCGAGGATCTGTTCCTCGCGCAGGAGCAGGCGTGCGGTGGGGGCGAGGTCCACGGTGCAGGTCTGCCGCAGGTTGCTGCCGCAGGCGCTGATCAGTGGTCTGGGGAGCCAGTGGAGGCTCGCGTGGTCTCCCACGCGCAGGCCGGTGTGGTGGGTGGCGTGGGCGGTGGTCGCGCCGCGCAGGGCGAGAGTCGCGGCGGCGGTGGTGATCTCCAGGTCGGCGCGGTCGCCGACGGTGACATCGATGCTCAGACGGTCGCCGCCGAGGGGTGCGCTCATGGCGCCGATCACGCACACCCTGGCCCGGCCTTCCCGCGGCCGGAGGCGGCGCAGGTGGAAGGGGCCGTCGCCGTGCAGGAGCGGGAGGGTGGTGGCGCGGCCGTTCGAGACGGCCCGGACGCGGGCGGTCGCGTGCACACCACCGCCTGTCTCGCCGGCCGGTGTCCGCCGGGCCGGGGCGGGAGCGGTGGTCATGCCGCGCCGCCGGTGTTCCAGGCGGCCAGACGCGTGCCGATCCAGTCGGCCACCGGCCGGACGCCGTCGTCGTCGCGCAGGCTGGTGAAGGCGACGGGGAGACCGCCGCGCCGGAGTTCGGCGTCGGCGGCCATGCGGGCGAGATCGGAGCCGACGTGGGGGGCGAGGTCGGTCTTGTTGACGACCAGCAGGTCGGCCGTGGTGATGCCGGGGCCTCCCTTGCGGGGGATGTCGTCGCCGCCCGCGACGTCGATGACGAAGATCTGGGCATCGGCCAGACCGCGGGAGAAGGTGGCCGTCAGGTTGTCGCCACCGGACTCGACCAGGATCAGATCGAGGCCGCCGAGGGTCTCCTCCAGGTGCTCCACGGCTTCGAGGTTGGCGGAGATGTCGTCGCGGATGGCGGTGTGGGGGCAGGCGCCCGTCTCCACCGCGGTGATGCGCTCGGAGGGCAGGACGGCCTCGCGGCGCAGGAACTCGGCATCCTCGCGGGTGTAGATGTCGTTGGTGACCACGGCGATGGACAGCTCCTCGCGCAGGACCCGGCACAGGGCGGCGACTGTGGCCGTCTTGCCGGAACCGACCGGCCCGCCCAGCCCGACGCGCAGGGCACGGCGCGTGCCGTCGGGGCGGGTGGGGCGGGCTGCGCTGTGGGTGTGGCGCCGGGGAAAGGCCGGGGAGAGGTCGTCGCTGTGGTCCAGGTGCATTCCGGTCTCCGAGGCGTGGTCGCGGACGTGGGTGGGCTGCGGGTCAGGAGGCGAACAGGCGGACCGGCCAGGCGGCGTGCTCCTGGGCGGCGATGTCCAGCAGCGGGGCGGAGGCGGCGGGCAGTACACCGGTGCCTTCCGCGGTGACGCGGGCCGCGGCCCGGGCCGCGCGGTCGGCGATGCGGTCGGTTTCGTCGGCGAGGCGGGCGAGTACCGCCGTGGCGTCGTAGGGATTCAGGCTCAGCAGCCGCACCGCCGCGGTGGCCGGGCCGCCGACACTGTCGTAGGCGGCGGCGTGGGCCGCGTCCGAGGAGGTCAGCCCGGCCGCGCGGGCGGCCGCGCCCAGCACGACGGAGTGGTGGGCTCCGTGCGGCCGGTGGCGGGCGAGGCGGTCGAGTTCGGGAGCGGGCCAGGTGGCGCGTGCGGCACGCATCATCTGCCGCCCCAGCTTCCGCGCGACCTCGCGGAGAGCGGGTGCGGGGGTGCGGGCGTCGGCGGCCTCGTCCAGCTCCAGCGGGTCGTGACCGGTGGCGGCCGTGGCGGCCAGCGCCGCCGCGACCAGACCGGCCGTGTGCAGCCGTCCCCGGCAGAAGGCGTGCAGAGTGGCGGCGTCGTGGACGGTCCCGGAGGCGACGGCCGCTTCCACCCCGCCGGAGTGGGCGTGCCCTCCGGCGGGGAAGCGGCCGTCGGCCAGGAGGAGCAGGGCTGCGCGGCTCATCGTGCGGGCATGCACCTTCCCGTGTCCGGCCCGGATCGTCGGCCGGGTCGGACACATCGGGGTCAGAAAAGGAAGTAGCGCTGTGCCATGGGCAGTTCAGTGGCGTAGTGCATGGGAACCGACTGGTCGGCCACCTCCGCGCGGACATCGGTCACCCGGGCTCCGCCGATCTCCACCTCGAAGGTGTCGGGATCGATCGTCACGTCCGGGGTGGCGTCGTTCTCCCGCATGTCCTCCTTGCGGACCGTGCGGGTGTCCGTGATGGCCCGCAGCGGCTTGCCGACCGCCAGGCGGTCGGCGAGTCCACCCTCGAGAGCCCGGCGGGAGACGAAGTTGAAGGAGTTGGCGAGGGGGGCGCGCCCCCGGGCGCCCCACATCGGGCGGGGCAGGACCGGCTGAGGGGTGGGGATGGAGGCGTTGGCATCCCCGACCTGCGCGTAGGCGATCTGCCCGCCCTTGACGACCAGATGGGGCTTGACGCCGAAGAACTTCGGTTCCCACAGCACCAGGTCGGCCAGCTTCCCGGTCTCCACGGAGCCGACCTCGGCGTCGATGCCCTGGGCGATCGCGGGGTTGACGGTGTACTTGGCGACGTAGCGGCGGGCACGGTGGTTGTCCGCTCCACCGGCCCTGTCCTCCGCCAGGTGGCCGTAACGGACCTTCATCACGTGGGCGGTCTGCCAGGTCCGAACGATCATCTCGCCGATGCGCCCCATGGCCTGGGCGTCGGAGGACATCATGGAGATCGCGCCCAGGTCGTGCAGCAGGTCCTCCGCGGCCATGGTGGAGGGCCGGATGCGGGAGTCGGCGAAGGCCAGGTCCGCCGGCACCTCGGGGTTGAGGTGGTGGCAGACCATCATCATGTCCACGTGCTCCTTGACGGTGTTCACCGTCAGCGGGCGGGTGGGATTGGTCGAGGCCGGCAGCACATGGGGCTCTCCGACCATGGTGATCATGTCCGGGGCGTGACCGCCGCCGGCGCCCTCGACGTGGAAGACGTGCAGCGGTCGGCCGCCGATCGCCTCCAGGGTGTCGCCGACGAAGCCGGCCTCGTTGAGGGAGTCGGCGTGCAGGGCGAGCTGGACGCCGGTCTCCTCGCACACCTGCAGGCACAGGTCGATCACCGCGGGGGTCGCGCCCCAGTCCTCATGGATCTTGAACCCCAGGATTCCGGCGGCGACCTGGTCCCGGAGCGACTTGCGGGACATGGTGCTGCCCCTGCCGAGCAGGCCGATGTTGACCGGGAAGGCGTCCAGGGACTCGAAGAGCCGGGAGACGTGCCACGAGCCGGGGGTGACGGTGGTGGCCGTGCTGCCCTCGGCCGGCCCCGTACCGCCGCCGATGAGCGTGGTCACGCCCGCGGCCAGCGCCTCGCCGACCTGCTCGGGGCAGATGAAGTGCACATGGGTGTCCACGCCGCCGGCGGTCAGGATGCGGCCGTTGCCGGCGATGACCTCGGTCTCCGGGCCGATGGGGAAGTCCGTGGGCTGCGGGCGGCCCACGACCGTCGGGCGGGCCGTGTGCAGCGGGTCCATCGTCTCGGGGTTGTACGCCTTGCCCAGCGCGGTGATCCGGCCGTCGCGGATGGCGATGTCGGCCTTGACCACCCCCCAGTGGTCCAGTACCACCGCTCCGGTGATCACGGTGTCCGGGGGCCTGCGGCCTTCGTCCCCTTCCGGCTCGCGCGGCAGGGCGGACTGGCCCATCGACTCACGGATCACCTTGCCGCCGCCGAAGACCATCTCGTCCCCGCTGCGGCCCGGGCCGCCGGCCCAGTCCTCGGTGATCTCGATGGTCAGGGCGGTGTCGGCCAGCCGGATCCGGTCTCCGGTGGTCGGGCCGAACAGGTCGTCGTACTGGGCGCGGGTGAGCGGATCAGTCATCGAGGGGGCCTCCGTTCTCCTTGCGCAGCCCCAGCACGACACGCTCGCCCGCGATCGGCACCAGCTCCACCTCGCGCCGGTCGCCCGGTTCGAACCGCTCGGAGGTGCCGGCCGGGATGTGCAGGCGCTTTCCGCGGGCGGCCTCCCGGTCGAAGTCCAGACCCGGGTTGGCCTCGGCGAAGTGGTAGTGGGAACCGACCTGGACGGGCCGGTCGGCGGGATTGTGCACCTCCACCACCGTCACTTCGCGCCCCTCGTTGAACGCGATCGGCTCGGCGTCCTCGGGGTGTTCCACCTTGCCCGGGTGCACCAGCACATCCTCGTCCGCCTCCGGGACGGGGTCGTGGATGGTCACCAGCTTCGTGCCGTCCGGGAAGGTCGCCTCCACCTGGACGCGGGCGATCATCTCCGGGACGCCCTCCATCAGTTCCCCACGGCCCAGCACCGTGCGGCCCGACGCCATCACCTCGCTGACCGTACGGCCGGCCCGCGCCTCCTCGAAGACGTGCACGGTCAACAGTGCCACCGCCTCCGGGTAGTTCAGCCTGATGCCACGCTCACGCCGCCGCTGCGCCACGTCCGCCGCCACATGGATCAGCAGCCGTTCCTGTTCGTGCGGAGTCAGATGCATGCGGGCTCGTTCCCGGACCGGCGGACGATCCGGTTCTTCGTTCCGTGCTCCGCCACCGTGGTCCGCTCCGCGGTCCGCGATGCCGCGCTGTAAGCGGAGCCGGCCGCTCCGCCCCCGCCCTCCCGGACGCTCCACACACCCATGAACAGTGGTCTCCCCTCGTCTCCGCGTGCGGCACCGAGTGCCGCCGGCTCCCCGGTCACGGGCGCCGCCGAACGGAGACTGTGCTCCGGCGGGCGGCGGCAAACGAGCAGGTCGTGTTGATCCGCCCAGGCGAGTGAAGAATCGCCGTTCGATGCCACGCCGATTCGCGCATCTGCTAACGGCTTGTCACGCGGCCTTGGGCGGGTCATCGGTCCATGTGCGGATCGGTGGGTCGGATGCGAATGCGATCTTCGGTTCGGCGCGGGTGTCGCGTCGGCGGACGTGGTCCTCGCCGGCCCGCATCAGCACGGTGATGTCCCTGACCGTCCGGTCCGGTCAAGGTCGCGCGACAAGCCACTGGTCGCGGACGCGTCACCGGTCCGGCCGCCCTCCCGCCACCTGGGACGCGAGGGCCGGCGGCCCGCCGAACGAAGTGCCGGACGATCGCGCTCTGTCGCCCAGGGTGTTCACTTGGTTACGTTTCCCGCGGACCGGAGGAGACCCCGCCCACCTGGGAGCAGCACACCGTGAGAGATCGTGTGCGCGGCCCACGGTGGCACCTGGCGCCTCCCGTTCCCCGCTGATACCGGACCCGGACATCAAGGACCCACCTGCCCGAAAAGCAGGTGGGTCCTTGCGCTGGTGCCCCCGGCGGGATTCGAACCTGCGACACCCGCTTTAGGGGTTTTCTCGGGGTGGGGCTGTGACCTGCGGAGACGTCGACTGCGGAGCCTCTGGACCGGGGAACTCCCCTCCGTGGTTCTCACGTGTTCGCAAAAGTTCCCGGCCTCATGTGTGCCAAATCCGTTCCGGGCGACCACCTCGTCGAAGGCGGAGCCCCCAGACCCGGGCGGATGCCCGCTCCGGTCGCGAAGCTGTGAGCGGGCGGGCGGAAACCCGTAGCCTGGGGTCGACAGCGTTACGCCACCTGACCAGTGCGGAGGGGATGCCGATGACCACAGCTCCCAGCGGTGGGCCCCACCTGCCGTCCCAGTCGTCGCATCCGCTGCGGACCATCCGTGACATCCGGGAGTCCCTGTCCGAGGACCAGCGTCGGCACTTCGACACGGAACTCGCCGATACGGAGATCGAGGCGCTGCCCGAGATGCTCCACCGCTGGGTGACGCTGGGCAACGACGGCTTCGAGGAGTTCCTGCTCTCCGCCCCCTTCGAGGGGTTGGATTTCGGTGCCCGCTCCTACGATGAACAGACGGACACCGAGTGATCTACCTGCTCGACACCAACGTCGTCGCCGAACTCACCACCCGGGCGAGGCCGGACCCACGCGTCATGACCTGGTTCCGGTCCACGGCCGGGCCCAACCGTTTTCTGAGCGTGATCACCGTTGCCGAGATCGAGGCAGGAGTGGCCGCCACCCCTGACCCCGTGCGACAGGCCCGCTACGCCCGAGCGCTCGCCACGGTACGGCACGAGTACCACGACCGCATCGCGTCGATCGGCGGACCGGAAGCAGCCGCCTACCTCGCGATCCATAAGACACTCAAGGCCGTCGGTGCGGGCATCGACCCACCGGATGCCCTGATCGCCGCCACCGCCCTGGCCAACGGCTGGACCGTAGCCACCCGGAACATCAAGCACATGGCCCGGACCGGGGCCCTGGTGATCAACCCGCGGGAGGAGAAGCTGTAAGCGGCACCCGCCCCGTGGTCACGATCCACTCCGCTGACGCCGGACGCGGGGCGGCGCGCGTTCTCCGCTGACCTCCGGCCGCTTTGACGTCCCCCAGCCCCGCCTCCGCGGCGGCTTCCTGGAGGGTGAGCTGTTCCGAGCCCTCGGCCGGGAAGGTGCAGCGCGCATGCGGCGCGGCCTCGAACACGACGGAGGGTCGGCGCGGGGGGGGCAACCCCCCCGGCCCGCCCCTCCGTCCCGTGCCCCGGCAGGATTCGAACCTGAAACGGTCGGCCGGTGGAGCCGCGGAACGTCTACCGGTCGTTCACGCGCGTGACCGCTGATGCGGGGGTGCGGGTGGTCCGGTTGCACGATGCCCGGCACGGCTGCGCCACGCTCCTGACGGCGGCCGGCGTCGCGCCGCGCGTCATCATGGAGATCCTCGGCCACAGCCAGATCAGCATCACGATGGACGTGTACACGCACGTCGTGCACGACACCCAACGGGAGGCGATCAGCTACATGGACCGCCTGCTCAGGCGACGCCGACCGGCCGCCTGAGAGGCGACTGCCGTCAAACGATGCCGTCAAAACGGCCCGGACCATGATCGGTCCGGGCCGTTTTGCCTGGTGCCCCCGGCAGGATTCGAACCTGCGACACCCGCTTTAGGAGAGCGGTGCTCTATCCCCTGAGCTACGAAGGCGTGACGCAGGACAGGTTAGCGGATGAGTGCGGGGCGTGCCGAACGTGCTGGGCGGGTCAGTACGTCAGGCCGTGTCCGAAGGGGTAGAGGGTGCCGGTGGAGTCGGCTTCCGGGACGGCGACCGGGAGCCGGCCGGCGGGGGAGAGGTCGCCGTAGACGGCGCGGACGGCGGCCCGGAGAGAGGGGGCGCCGTAGGAGTAGGTGGCCAGGTAGACGGGGACGCCGGGGAAGCGGCGGATGTCGTACGGGTTGCGGACGGCGACGGCGACGACGGGCGTGCCGGTGTCCATCAGGGCCTGGACCAGCCTCGCCTGGGCGGCGCCCTTCTCCGAGCCCGCCGCGGCCGCGTTGACGGAGACGATCACCAGGCCGTGGCCCGCCGCCGCGCCTGCCGCCTCGGTGATGCGGTCCGCGGAGGGGATCGCGCCCGTCTCCAGGACGGCGGCGCTCTGGCCGGGCCGCTCGGCGACGGCGTCGGCGAGGGTCCGGGTGGTGCCCACCCCCCAGCCGGCGACCAGGACGGAGCGTGCGCCGGAGGAGAGGGGGAGGAGTGGCCCCTCGTTCCTGACCAGGGTGACGGTGCGGTCGGTGATGGCCTGGGCGTCGGCCCTGTGGCGTTCGGCGCCGACGGTGCGGACGGCGCGCCGCTCGTCCACGTACGGGTGCCGGAAGAGGTCACGGCGGAGCTTGTGCGCCAGGATCCGCTCGACCGAGGCGTCCAGGCGGGAGGCGGGGATCTTCCCGCCGCGTACGGCCTCCAGGACGGCGTCGTAGGCGATGTCCGGCTTCGGCGCCAGGACGAGCTGGTCGCAGCCGGCCATGAGGGCCCGGACCGGCGCCACGTCCGGGGGGAACTGGCCCGAGGCGCCCCGCATGTCCAGGGCGTCGGTGACGATCAGGCCCTCGAAGCCCAGCTCCTCGCGCAGCAGCCCGGTGACGATCGGCCGCGACATGGTGGCCGGGACGCCCGACGGGTCCAGGGCCGGGACGACGATGTGGGCCGTCATGATCGTGTCGACGCCGCGCGCGATGGCGGCCCGGAAGGGCGGCAGGTCGAGGTTCTCCAGTTCCTCGCGGGTGTGGTCGATCCGCGGGAGGCCGGTGTGGCTGTCGGTGTCGGTGTCGCCGTGCCCGGGGAAGTGCTTGGCGGCGGAGGCGGTCCGGCCGCGGTGGTGGCCGCTCACGGAGGCGTCGACCAGGGAGGCGCACAGGGCGGGGTCGGAGCCGAAGGAGCGGACGCCGATGACCGGGTTCTCGGGGTTGACGTTGACGTCGGCGACCGGGGCGTAGTTCTGGTTGACGCCCATCGCGGCCAGCTCCAGGCCGATGATCTCGGCCGAGCGGCGGGTGTCGGCGGTGGACCGGCCCGCCGCCAGCGCCATGTTGCCGGGCAGGAGGGTGGCGGGGTCGGTGAGGCGGTAGACGACGCTGCCGCCCTCCTGGTCGATGGAGACCAGCAGTGGCACGCGGGCGCCGGCGCGGCGCGCGGCCCGCTGGAGGCCGTTGGACAGGCGGGCGGTCTGGAGCGGGTCGCGGACGTTGTCGGGGCCGCGTCGGGCGTCGAAGTAGATGACTCCGCCCGGCCGGTACTTGGCGATGACCTCGGCGGGGGTGTCCACGCCGTACAGGGCGCGGTTGCCGGCGGAGGCCGTGTCGGCGGCCTGCCCGTAGACCTCGACGACGAAGAGCTGCCCGACCTTGTCCTCCAGGGACATCTGCCGGACCAGGGCCCGGGCCCTGGCGCGGGTGCGGGCGCGCTCGGTGTCGGCGGCCGGTACGGCGGTCGGTCCGGCGGCGGCGTTCGCCGGGGCGGGGAGGGCGGCGGAGGCGGCCAGCGCCGCGGTGACACCGAACAGGCCGGTGGCGAGGGCTTGTCTGCGGCTGGGAGTCGCGGGCTGCTGCATCGGGGCTCTCCTCACATGTGCGGACGGAACGGGTGGGGCCGGTGGTACGCGTGTGGAAAGGGCGGTATGCGGGCGGGTGTGGGGGGTGCCGGAGCCGTGGCGGCCACATCGTTCCAGCGCGCCGGGCCCGCGGCCAGAGGGGCGCGGGACTGTCAGTGGTCGGGCCAATGGCGGGGTGCGGAGGGGCGCGGAAGGGTTCGTGGGCGGAGGCGGGGTGGTTCGGACGGGCCCACCGGGATTGTGTGGTGGGGGCCGGCGACGGGTGCGGCGACGCGCTGCGGAGGAGCGGTTCGGTGGCCCCGGAGGGTGACGGGGGAACGCGTCCGGCGGATGCCGTGCGCGGGCGGTGCGGGCGGCGCGCGTCTCAGGAGTCCAGTGGCTTCTCGTACCAGGCCACGTCCCGGTACCGGCCGAACTTCCGGCCGACCTCGCCGTGGGTGCCGACGTGGCGGAAGCCGAAGCGGGTGTGGAGGCGCACGGAGGCCTCGTTGGGCTGGGCCACGGCCGCGTAGGCGCGGTGGACGTCCTCGCCGTCGAGGGCGTCGAAGAGGCGCTCGTACAGCAGGGTGCCGATGCCCCGCCCGCAGGTGTCGGGTGCGAGGTGGACGCTGACCTCGACCGAGGTGGAGTAGGCGGGTCTGGGGCGGAACGGGCCGCTGGTGGCGTAACCCAGGACGCGGTTCGAGTCCTCGTCCAGGGCAACCAGAAGGCGGTGCGGGCCGTCCTTGGGGTGGGAGAGCAGCCAGGGGCGTCTGGCCTCGGTGGTGAGAGGCACGGTGTCGAATGTGACGGGGATCTCGCGGACGTAGTGGTTGTAGATGTCCGTCAGGCCCGGGAGGTCACCTTCCCCGCCCGCTCTGACCTGGACTTCTCCGTGCTCCGCCATGGAAGGCTCCCTCTGTGCGGCGGCGCAGAATACCGCAAGATCCGGAAAAACGATGCGCGCCGCGGGAATTCTGTCCGGATTGAAGTCGTTGATTCCATCGGAGCGGGCACCCGAGTACAGGAGACGCCGGGTGGCTGGACCGCCACCGACCAGTTGTAGACCACGACTCGCAAGGGAGTACGCATGGCAACCCGTGCCGTCGCCCGTCGTCAGGCCGATCCCAACGGCGCTGACGAGGCACGACCTGTACGTACCTCGTCGGCGGGGGATGTAGCGGACCGGGACCTGGTCGGCATGTACCTCGACGAGATCGCCCGGACCCCGCTGCTGGACGCGGCGAAGGAGGTCGAGCTCTCGCTCGCCATCGAGGCGGGCGTGTACGCCCGGCACGTCCTCGACGGCGAGGCCGAGCCCGTCTCGGAGGACTCGCCGGCCGCGACCGCGACCCGCGAGGAGCTGGAAGCCGTGGCCGCCGAGGGCGAGCGCGCCAAGGATGTCTTCATCCGCTCCAACCTGCGCCTGGTCGTCGCCGTCGCGCGGCGCTACCCCCGCAGCGGCCTGCCGCTGCTGGACCTGATCCAGGAGGGGAACGCGGGCCTGGTGCGGGCGGTGGAGAAGTTCGACTACCGCAAGGGCTTCAAGTTCTCCACGTACGCGACGTGGTGGATCCGCCAGGCCATCACGCGGTCGATCGCCGACCAGTCGCGCACCATCCGCCTCCCCGTCCACCTGGTCGAGGAGCTGGGACGGATCCGGCGTGTGCAGCGGGAGTTCAACCGCGAGCACGGTCGCGACCCCGAGCCCGCCGAGATCGCCGAGGAGCTGGGCTCCAACCCCGAGCGCGTCACAGACGTGCTGGACTGGGCGCGCGACCCGGTCAGCCTGAACATGTCCGTGGACGACGAGGGCGAGACGCAGTTCGGCGACCTGCTGGAGGACACCTCCGCGACCTCTCCCGAGGACTCCGTGCTCGTGATGCTGCGGCGTGAGGAACTGGAGGACATGATCGGTCGGCTCGACGACCGGACGGCCTCCATCATCCGGGCGCGCTACGGCATCGAGGACGGACGCGAGCGCACGCTGACCGAGGTCGGCAAGCAGCACGGCCTGACGAGGGAACGCATTCGGCAGATCGAGAAGCACGCCCTGCTCGAACTGAAGAAGATGGCCCATGACACGGGCTTCGACGCGGCGGCGTGACGGCGTCCGGCGAGGTGGTGGACACCGCGCCGTGACGGGACACGACAGAAGACCACCGGATACGCCCCCTGGACAGGGACCCCGGCGCACTCCCCCCAGCGCCGGGGTCCCGCTGTGTCCGGGACCGGTGGTGCCCGGCGCTCCGGCGCGGCCCCGCGCGGTCGTACGGAACGGGGTCCCGGGACGGGGCCGCGGGACTCGAAGGACAGGAGCCGGGGCCGTACCGGCTCAGGGGCGGCCGTAGAGGTCGTGGTACGCCGGGAACACCCCGCCCGGGCCGTCCACGCCCTCCGCGGCCCGCACCGCTTTGACCACCGCACGCGTCAGGGTGTCGGCGCCGGCCGCCAGCACGTCGTTGACCTCCTCCGCCTCCGGGCGGCGGGCGCCGGTGGACAGGGCGAAGACGGTGTCCCCGTCGGTGAGCAGATGCACCGGGCGGACCGCGCGGGCCAGCCCGTCGTGTGAGGTGCCCGCCAGCTTCTGAGCCTGGGCGGGGGCGAGCTGTGCGTCGGTGGCCACCACGGCCAGCGTGGTGTTGAGCGGTGGCCGCACCGAGGCGGCCGAACGGCGCTCCGACTCCTGCTGGGCGGCGGCCAGGGCCCGCAGCGCCTCGGCGTGCTCGGTCTCCCGGGGGAACACCGGTCGCTTGCCGTACAGCTCGCCGTAGAGCACGCCCGTGGCCGGGTCCAGAGCCGAGCCCACCGCGTTGACCACGGCCAGCGCGCCCACCGTGGTGCCCGACGGCAGGGTTGTGCTCGCGGTACCCACCCCGCCCTTGAGGCCACCGGCCACAGCCCCCGCACCGGCCCCGACGGTGCCCTGGGGGACCGGCTCGCCGACGCTCGTACGGGCGGCCGCTTCGGCCGCCTCCCGGCCGAGCGCGGCATCGGGGCGGGCGCGCCAGGAACCGCCGCGGCCCAGGTCGAAGAGGCAGGCGGCCGGGACCACGGGCACCACCTGGTCCGGCTCCGGGCCGACGGGGAAACCCCGGCCCCGCTCCTCCAGCCAGGCCGTCACCCCGCAGGCGGCGTCCAGGCCGAAGGCGCTGCCCCCGGTCAGTACCACGGCGTCGATGCGCTCCACCAGATTGCGCGGGTCCAGGGCGTCGGTCTCCCGGGTGCCGGGACCGCCGCCCCGCACGTCCACGGCGGCGGTCGCCCCGCCCTCCGGGGCGAGGACCACGGTCGTGCCCGTCAGCCAGCCGTCGCCGATCCGCTGGGCATGGCCGACCCTCAGGCCCTGGACATCCGTCAGTGCGTCGTTGACCCTCAAGGCGCTCATGGGGCCATGATGCTCCTCCTAGGGGCGAGCCGGGCGGCCGTACCCTGGGGGGATGAGCATTCCCGCCGCTTCTGGCCACGGCTCCACGCCTCGCGACGAGCCCCGCGACCCGGCCTCCGCGCTGGACTTCTCCGACCCGCTGAGCCGGCCCGCGGCCGACGACACCGACCGGGGCTGGGGCGAGCGCCCGGAAGCGGGCGGTGACGGCGGCGACGGCGGTGCGGGCGATCTGGCCCGTTTCCTGGACGAGAGGCCCCCGCACCATCTGTGAGGCCGCGCCACCGCTGCCCGCGCGGCGCGCCGGGAAGCGCGCCCGCGTCAGGCCTTCCCGGGGGCGCTCCCGGACGCGCCTGATGTCCCGGACGGCTCCTCGGAACCAGGCCGGGCACCGCCCTCGGAAGCCTTGCGCTGCGCGGCCAGCAGGGCGGCGGCGTCCGCGGTGCCGTTGTCGCCGCGCTGGGCCAGCAGCGCGTCGCGGATCTCGGTGAGCAGCTCCACCTCGGTCTTCTGGACGGGAGTCGCGGCCTGTTCCACCGCTTCCTTGGCGCTCAGGGCGTCCAGCCGCTGCTTGAACTTGTTCATCGGCACGATCATCAGGAAGTAGACGACCGCGGCGGTGATCAGGAAGGTCAGCACGGCGCTCAGTACCGAGCCCCACTTGATGGCGATGCCGCTGAGGGCCGCACCGGTCGCCTCGTCGAAATCGCACGGGCCCTGGAGGCAGGACTGGTAGCGGTCGAGGTCCTTGGGGCCGATGGAGCCCACCACCGGGTTGATGACGCCTTCCACCACCGAGTTCACGATCTTGGTGAAGGCCGCTCCGATGACGACGGCAACGGCCAGATCGACCACGTTGCCCCGCATCAGGAATGACCTGAACCCGGTCAGGACGCCCTGCTTCTCGCTCAAGAGACTGCCTCTCCTCCGCACACGCGCTCCGGCCTTTGCCGGGTGAACGCAGCACACGCTGCACGAACCCCGCGCGCACTGTCCAGTCCGGGATCCGGCGGGCAGTGGTCAGCACAGCGTCACCGCCAGAAGTGAGTGTGCCGCCGCGCCGGCGAGCCGGGCGGCCGTCTGCCGGGGCACCGAGAGCACCACCAGCGCCCCCTCCCGGCCGCCGGGACCGGCCTCCGGGCCGGAGGCCGGCTCGGGTACGGCCGCCACCCGTACGTTCCGGGCGATGGTCCGCGCGCGGTCCGCCGGGCCGGCGTCCGGAGTGCCGGCGGGTGTGGCCAGTACGTCCACCCTGTCCCCGGGACGCAGCAGCCGCACCGTCTCCGCGTCCGGGATCCGCACCGGGGCGTCCACCGTCGTGCCGCCGTCCCGGCCGTCCGCGGAAGGGGGCGGGGCGGGGGCCGCCGGTGCTTCTCCGGCTGCGGGCCGGGCCGCCGGGGGAGCACCGTGCCCTTCCCCGCCTCCGTCCCCGGGCGCCCCCCAGAGGGCGGCGCCCGCGGAGGCGACGGCCAGCAGCAGGGCCATCGCCCGGAACCACCGGCCCGCGGCCCGGAGGGAGCCGAGAGCACTCCGCCCCGCGCGCACCGGTTCGAACTCCGGCACGGGTCCGGCGGGTGGAGGGCTCGAGGGCGGGGGCAGGGAGTGGGGTGTGGAGAGGGAGGAGGACGGAGGGGGGACGGAGGACGGGCAGAAGGGAGAGAGCGGAGGAGGGGGGAGAGGTGCGAAAAGGACGGAAGGAGCGGAAGGAGTGGGGAGAGGAGCGGACTGGAGGGAGGAGGACATCGAGGTCACCGCCTTGTGGTGGGAACACCTCGACGATGTCCGGTTCCGCGGCGATCCGCCGGAGCCTGTGGGTTACCCACCGGTTGTGGACAACTCGCTCGCCCGCACGAGGGACACACGAGAGACGGAAGCCGCACGAGCCGCTCCCGCCCCCACCTTCAGGCCCGCGGCACCCACCCTCAGGCCCTCCACCGGCCGGGCCCGGAGCCGGCCGTGCCTACGGAAGCCCGATCCCCGTCTCGATCCCGTCCAGCGCCGTCGCGCAGTCGCAGTCCCGCTCCGCCGGCAGCCCGGCCACCGTGTCGAAGAGCACCTCGCGCAGCCGTCCGACGTTCTGCGCGAAGACCTGGAGCACCTCCTCGTGCGAGACGCCCTCACCCGTCCCCGCTCCGGCGTCCAGGTCGGTGACCAGCGCGATCGAGGAGTAGCACAGCCCCAGTTCGCGGGCCAGGACCGCCTCCGGATGCCCGGTCATCCCGACCACCGACCAGCCCTGCGCCGCGTGCCAGCGCGACTCCGCGCGGGTGGAGAAGCGCGGTCCCTCGATCACCACCATGGTGCCGCCGTCCACCGGCTCCCAGCCGCGTCCGCGCGCCGCCGCGACGGCCGCCGCCCGGCCCGTCCCGCAGTAGGGGTCGGCGAAGGACAGGTGCACCACGTTCGGCACCGAGCCGTCGGGCAGCGCCTCGCCGTCGTAGTAGGTCTGGACGCGGGATTTGGTGCGGTCCACGAGCTGGTCAGGCACCACCAGCGTGCCGGGCCCGTACTCGGGCCGCAGACCGCCCACCGCACACGGCCCCAGCACCCGCCGCACACCGACCGAGCGCAGGGCCCACAGGTTGGCCCGGTAGTTGATCCGGTGCGGGGGAAGGTGGTGTTTGCGGCCGTGCCGGGGCAGGAAAGCCACCCGGCGTCCGGCGATCTCGCCGATGAAGAGGGAGTCGCTGGGCTCGCCGTACGGCGTGTCCACCGCGACCTCCATCACGTCGTCCAGGAAGGAGTAGAACCCGGACCCGCCTATGACACCTGTCTCCGCCTGTGCGCTCATGGCCGAACACCCTAGCCCCGTACACCGCGACCCCGCAGCGGTGCGTGCCGCCGCGGGGCCGGGACAGGCCGGTTCCGGCCCGGGCCGGAGGCGGACGGGGTCAGGCCGCCGAGGAGCCGGCCTTGGGCGACGAGCCGCCGGACGAGCCCGAGTTCTTCCCGGAAGAAGAGGACGACGCCGACGAAGACGACGAAGGCGACGACGAAGCCGAAGATGACGACGACGCGCTGCCGGACGAGGAGCCGCGGCTGTCGTTCCGGTAGAAGCCGGATCCCTTGAAGACGATGCCGACCGCGGAGAACACCTTCTTCAGGCGGCCCTTGCAGCTCGGGCACTCGGTGAGCGCGTCGTCGGTGAACTTCTGAACCGCTTCCAGGCCCTCGCCGCACTCGGTGCACTGGTACTGATAGGTCGGCACTTGCTCCTCCTGGCACTCTTCCCTGTGGAGTGCTAACGACGCACCATGGTGCAGTATTCCGGCCGCTTAGTCCACCGGGAGCGGCCGACGGTGACTCTCGCCACGCCCCGGAGCGCCCCTCCCGTCCTCCGTCCGGGGCTCTCCGTCACCCGGTTCGCGGTCCCTCCCCATCGCCCGTCTGCCCGCCGTCCGGCTGCAGCCATCCGCGCAGCGCCGCCACCGTCACCAGCGCCAGCGCCGTGGCGGCCAGCGGCACCGTGAACCCGGCGCTCGCCCCGAAGCCGTCCGTCAGCCGCCCGGCGGCCGCCGCGGCGCAGGCCTGCCCCATCGCCACCGCACCGGCCATCCAGGTGAACGCCTCGGTGCGCACGCCCGCCGGTACCAGCCGTTCCACCAGGGTGAATCCGGTGATCAGGCTCGGCGCGATGCCCATGCCCGCCAGCAGTCCGAGGACGGCCAGCAGTGGGACCACGTCCACCGCCCACAGCGGCGCGGTGGCAAGCGTCAGCAGCGCGTATGCCGTCAGTAGTCGGCGCTGCGGGGCCGAGCGCCAGGTCAGAGCGCCGAAGACGAGGCCGGCGAGCATGTTGCCCGCGGCGAAGACGCCGTACAGCACGCCGTTGAGACCGGGCTGTCCGATGGATTCGGTGAAGGCGGCCATCGACACCTGCATCCCGCCGAAGACCGAGCCGATGCCGAGGAAGGCGACGATCAGCACCCGTACGCCCGGCACCGACAGCGCCGAGGCGTGCGGCGCACCGCCCGCTCCCCGGGCGCGGCGGTGGGCGGGGGGTGCGGCACGGCGCCGGGCCGCGAAGAGCAGTCCGCCGACGACGGTCAGGGCCGCCTCGGCGGCCAGCCCGGCGGCGGGGTGCACCCCGGTGCACAGTGCGGTGGCCAGGACCGGGCCGATGACGAAAGTGAGCTCGTCGGTGACCGACTCGAACGCCGCCGCCGTCGACAGCAGCCGGGCCCCACCCGGCCTGTCCGGCCCGTTCCGCCCGCCCGGCGGACCCGATCCGCCCGGCGGGCCCGGTGCGCCCCTGAGCAGGTGCGCCCAGCGGGCCCGCACCATCGGGCCGACCTGCGGCACCGACGCGCCGGCCGGTACAGCCGCCAGCAGCAGCGCCCACAACGGCGCCCGGGACAGCGCCAGGGCCGTCAGCGCACCCACGGCGGCGGCGTGCAGCAACACCCCGGGCACCAGGACGGCGCGCTGGCCGAAGCGGTCGGCGAGCCGGCCGCTCCGCGGCGCGAACAGGGCCATCGACACGCCGGTCACGGCGGAGACGGTGCCCGCCGTGCCGAACGATCCGGTGGTGTCCTCGACCAGCAGCACGATGCCGAGCGTCAGCATCGCGAAGGGCTGGCGGGCCAGGAAACCGGGCAGTAGGAACGTCCACGCACCGGGAGTGCGCAGCAGGTCCCGATAGCCGGGTTTCCGGTCAGTGACGGGAGTGACCGTGGTGGCCACGGCCGTACCTTTCTGCCGCCTGGTAGCGCACCGCGCCGCTGTACGGCGCACGGCGGCGCGGTACGGCGGGGCACGCCGAAGGCCGTCCTCTCGCACGGACCGCGGCGTGTGGTCGACCGGGCGGCCGTGCCGGCCCTGCATCAGGCGGGGTCGAAACTCCGGTAACTCCGAAAGTCGGACAAACGTACGGCCTCAGGGTAGCCGATCACCCCGCAGGCACGGCCAGACCCCGCCCGCGTCTCCCCGCCTCGCCCCCTGCCCCCGCTCCCGTCCGTTCTCCGGGAAGCCTCGGCCCGGCGGCCCGGCGGCCCTTCAGTCCTTCCGCAGCGCCGAACTGCCCGCCGTCCCCAGCCAGCCCGCCAGCTTGCCGCCCCGGCCCACGGCCATCAGCCGCCGCTCGGTGGCGTCCCGCACCGCGTCGGTGGCGATCACCAGCAGTTCGTCGCCATGCCGCAGGACGGTCGAGGGCGAGGGCACGAAACTGCTGTCCTCCCGTACGACCAGGGTGACCGCCGCGCCTTTCGGCAGCCGCAGCTCGGTCACCTCCACGCCCCGCATGCGCGAGCCGTCGGGGATGGAGACCGCGATCAGATGCCCGCGCAGCCGCTCCAGCGGGGCCGACTCGATCTCCAGGTCCTGCGTGTCGCCGGCCTTGTCCAGCCCGAGCCGGCGGGCGACCCACGGCAGGGTCGGCCCTTGGAGCAGGGTGAAGACCACGACCAGCACGAAGACGATGTTGAAGATCCGCCGACTGCCCTGCACCTGGTCGACCATGGGGATCGTCGCCAGGATGATCGGCACCGCGCCGCGCAGCCCCGCCCACGACATCAGCGTCTGCTCCCGCCGGGGGAGCCGGAAGGGCAGGGAGCACAGCACCACGGACGCCGGCCGTGCCACCAGCGTCAGCACTCCTCCGACCACCAGCGCCGCCCAGAAGTCGCGCAGCAGCTCGGAGGGGGCGGCCAGCAGACCGAGCAGCACGAACAGGCCGATCTGCGCGATCCACGCCATGCCGTCGGCGAACCCCCGGGTGGCGGGGCGGTGCGGCAGCCTGGAGTTGCCGAGGACGACCGCGCTGACGTAGACCGCCAGGAACCCGCTGCCCTGCGCCAGCGCGCCCCCGGCGTACGCCAGGACGCACAGCGCCATCACCGCGATCGGGTACAGGCCCGAGGCGGGCAGCGCGACCTGCCGCAGCCCGTACTCGCCCAGCTTGCCGACGGCCAGCCCGACCGCGAGCCCGATGGCCAGCTGCAGCGCGATCTGCCCGAGCAGGACGTACCACGAGTCCATCGGGCCGGCCGAGGCGAAGGCGACGACCAGGATCACCACCGGGGCGTCGTTGAATCCGGACTCCGCCTCCAGCATCCCCGTCAGGCGGGGCGGCAGCGGCACCTTGCGCAGCACGGAGAAGACCGCCGCGGCGTCCGTCGAGGAGACGACCGCCCCCATGATCAGCGCCGGACGCCAGTCCAGCCCCACCAGGTAATGGGCTCCCGCGGCGGTGACGCCCACACTGACCGCGACGCCCGCGGTCGCCAGTACGGCCGCGGCGGGCACCGCCGGGCGGATCTGGTGCCACTTGGTGCCCAGACCGCCCTCGGCGAGGATCACCACGAGCGCCGCGTAGCCCAGCACCTGGGTCAGTCCGGCGTTGTCGAACTCGACCCCGAGCCCGTCCTGTCCGATGACGAGCCCGATGCCGAGGTAGATCAGAAGGCTGGGGAGCCCCGTGCGGGAGGAGAGCCGGACGGCCGCGACGGCGACGAGCAGGACGAGCGCGGAGACCAGCATGAGTTCGTTGAGGCGGTCGACAGTCAGAAGCGGATCCTTCCGTGGGCGTGCGGAAGCGAACGGCCGGGACCCGACCGCCGGGAGATCATTGCGTTGCCTAACAATTTACCATCGCTTGAATCTTCGGCTCCCGATGCTCGGCCTCCCTGCCGACCGGTGACCCGGCTCGTCCTATGGTTGCTCCAGCACCTCAGGTCCCACCCTGCCCTCGAAGGACAGCGATGCCCGCCAAGAAGACCCCGCGACGCGCCCGCCTCCTCGTGATCGCAGTCGTGCTGCTGCTCGTGGCGGGCGTCGGCTACGGCGCCTACTGGAGCGTCGGCACCGTCCGCGCGTCCTTCCCGCAGACGACCGGCTCGATGGAGCTCGACGGCCTCTCCGCCCCGGTCACCGTCAAACGCGACGAGCACGGCATACCCCAGCTCTACGCCGACAGCGCCGAGGACCTCTTCCGCGCCCAGGGCTACGTCCACGCCCAGGACCGCTTCTGGGAGATGGACGTGCGGCGGCACCTGACGGCCGGCCGGCTGTCGGAGATGTTCGGCGAGAGCCAGGTCGAGACCGACGCCTTCCTGCGCACCCTGGGCTGGCGGAAGGTGGCGCAGGAGGAGTACGACACCAAGCTGTCGGAGACGTCCAAGAAGTACCTGCTGGCCTACGCGGAGGGCGTCAACTCCTATCTGGGCGGCCGCAGCGGCGCGGAACTCTCCCTGGAGTACGCGGCCCTCGGCTTCGTCAGCGACTACGAACCGCACAAGTGGTCGCCGGTGGACTCCGTGGCCTGGCTCAAGGCCATGGCCTGGGACCTGCGCGGCAACATGCAGGACGAGATAGACCGGGCCCTGCTCTCCAGCCGTCTGACGAGCGAGCAGGTCGAGGCGCTCTACCCGGATTACCCCTACGACCGGAACAAGCCGATCGTCCGGGACGGCGCGGTCGGAGCCCTCGACGGCGCCTACGACCCGGAGGCCGCCGCTCCGGAGAGCGGGAGCGCCGCGCAGAACGGCACCGCGGCCCCCGGTACCTCCGACCCCGGCACCGCGGCCCCCGGTACCTCCGACCCCGGCGGCGCGGTCTCCCCCGGCTCCGACGGCACCGCCCAGGGCGCCGGCGCGGGCCAGGCCGGCCTGGGCGCACAGCCCCAGCTCGCCGCCCTGGCCGCCTCCCTCGACGCCATCCCCTCCCTCCTGGGCCCCAACGGCGACGGGATCGGCTCCAACTCCTGGGTCGTCTCCGGCGAGTACACGACCACCGGCAAGCCGCTGCTCGCCAACGACCCGCACCTGGCCCCGCAGCTCCCCTCCCTCTGGTACCAGATGGGCCTGCACTGCAACTCGGTCGGCGAGGCCTGTCCCTTCGACGTCGCGGGCTTCACCTTCTCCGGCATGCCGGGTGTGATAATCGGCCACAACCAGGACATCTCCTGGGGCTTCACCAACCTCGGCGCCGACGTCACAGACCTGTACCTGGAGAAGATCGAGAACGGGACCTACCTCTACGACGGCGAGAAGGTCCCGTACGAGGCCCGCGAGGAGGTCATCAAGGTCGCGGGCGGCGAGGACCGGAAGATCACCGTCCGCTCCACCCGCCACGGCCCCCTCGTCTCCGACCGCAGCGGTGAGCTGTCCGGTGTCGGCGACCACGCCCCGGTCGGCGACGTCGCCCCCGACCGCGGCAAGGGCTACGCCGTCGCGCTGCGCTGGACGGCGCTGGAGCCCTCCAGGACCATGGACGCGGTCTTCGAGCTGAACACCGCCACCGACTTCGACGGGTTCCGCGAGGCCGCCCGGAAGTTCGCCGTCCCCTCCCAGAACCTGGTCTACGCCGACACCGAGGGCAACATCGGCTACCAGGCGCCCGGCCGCATCCCGGTCCGCGCCGAGGGCCACGACGGACGCTACCCGGCGCCCGGCTGGGACCCGGACTACGAGTGGAGGAGCTACATACCGCAGGAGGCCCTGCCCTGGGAGTACAACCCGGAGCGCGGCTACATCGTCACCGCCAACCAGGCCGTGATCGACGCGGAGAAGTACCCCTACCTGCTCACCGGGGACTGGGGCTACGGCGCGCGCAGCCAGCGGATCGACGACCTCATCCAGTCCAAGATCAAGGACGGCGGCAAGGTCTCCACGGACGACATGCGCACCATGCAGCTGGACAACAGCAGCGAGATGGCCAAGATCCTGGTTCCGTACCTGCTGAAGATCGACGTCGAGGACCCCTACGTCCGCCGGGCGCAGGAGCTGCTGGAGGGCTGGGACTACACCCAGGACGCCGACTCCGCGCCCGCCGCCTACTTCAACGGCGTGTGGCGCAACCTCCTCAAGCTCGGCTTCGGCAACAAGCTGCCCAGGGAGGTCCGCGTCGAGGGCGAGTGCCTGCGGGTCCGCCCGGCCGACGAGTCCGGCCCGATCGAGGACCTGAGTGGCAATCCGCGCACCGTCCGTGAGTGCGGCACGCGCGCCCCGTCCTCCGCGCAGCCCGACGGCGGCGACCGCTGGTACGAGGTCGTGCGCACGCTGCTGGACGAGCCCGACAGCGGATGGTGGACCCCCGGCAGCCGCTTCGAGGAGGGCGGGGGCGACCGCGACGCGCTGCTGGCCCGTGCCATGAAGGACGCCCGCTGGGAGCTGACCACCAAGCTCGGCAAGGACATCGAGACCTGGAGCTGGGGCCGTCTGCACCGGCTGATGCTCCAGAACCAGACCCTGGGCACCGAGGGCCCCGGCTTCGTCCAGCACCTGCTCAACCGCGGCCCCTGGGACCTCGGCGGCGGCGAGGCGGCCGTCAACGCCACCGGCTGGAACGCGGCGGGCGGTTACGAGGTGATCTGGGTGCCGTCGATGCGGATGGTGGTCAACCTGGCCGACCTCGACGGATCGAGCTGGATCAACCTCACCGGCGCCTCCGGCCACGCCTACCACGCCAACTACGTGGACCAGACGGACAAGTGGGCCGAGGGCGAGCAGCTGGACTGGGCGTTCAGCCCGAAGGCCGTCGACGACGCCACCGAGGACACCATGGCGCTCACCCCGTAGCCGCCCTCGCCCCGTGCCGCCGCGAGCCCCGCGCCCGCCGGTCTCACGCCGTGAAGCGGTGCACCCCCTCGGGGGTCACCGCGGCGTGCACCGGCCGGTCGTGGGGCTCCGCCGGTACCCGGCGCAGGTACTCGCCCGAGTGCAGCAGCACCACCAGCGCCGGTCCGGCCCCGGACGCCTCGATCCGGGCCAGCACCCGGTCGTAACTGCCCCCGCCGCGCCCCAGGCGCATCCCGCGCCGGTCCACCGCCAGGCCCGGCAGCAGCACGACGTCCGCCCCGGTCACCGCCCGCGGACCCAGCCGCTGTCCGGTGGGCTCCAGCAGCCCCCGGCGGGCGGGGGAGAGGAACTCGGCGCCCTCGTACGCGGCCCAGTCCAGGTCGTCGTCCGGCAGCAGCACCGGCAGCAGCACGCGCACGCCGCGCCAGTGCAGTTCGTCCACCAGCGCGCGGGTGTCCGGCTCGCGCCCCACCGAGACGTACGCGGCGACGGTGCGCGCCCCGGCCAGTTCGGGCAGCTCCAGGGCGTGCCGGGCGAGCGCGCCGGCGAGCCGGTGTACGCCGTCCTCCGGCAGGTGGGCCCGGGCCGCCAGGAGGGCGCGCCGCAGGGCCCGCTTCTCGCCGGCCACCGTCCGCGGTCCTTCCCCCGGCGCCGTACCCGGTGCCGCACGCGTACCCCGGTGTGCTCCGGTGGTTCCGTCATCCTTCATGCCGTGTTCATCTCCCCGGCTCGATTACGCCAGTCCCTCGCCATGGCGGGCGCACTATCATCCTGCTGGCGCGCCGGCGCGGCCCGAGTGCCGGGACGATTCCCCGTAAACCGCAGCGGACCAGTCAGACATGCGCGTTACGTGACAAACCAACGGCTATGGTGCAGACATGACTACCTCGCGTACACGGCGGATCACCAAGGCCGTCATCCCGGCCGCCGGGCTCGGCACCCGCTTCCTTCCGGCGACGAAGGCCACCCCGAAGGAGATGCTGCCGGTCGTCGACAAGCCCGCGATCCAGTACGTGGTGGAGGAGGCCGTCACCGCCGGCCTCCCCGACGTCCTGATGGTCACCGGCCGCAACAAGCGCCCGCTGGAGGACCACTTCGACCGCAACTACGAACTGGAGGAGGTGCTGCGCAGCAAGGGCGACGCGACCAAGCTCACCCGCGTCCAGGAGTCCACCGACCTGGCCACCATCCACTACGTGCGCCAGGGCGACCCCAGGGGCCTGGGCCACGCGGTGCTGTGCGCCGCCCCGCACGTCGGCGACCAGCCCTTCGCCGTCCTCCTCGGCGACGACCTCATCGACGCGCGCGACCCGCTGCTGTCCAGGATGATCGAGGTCCAGGAGACCTACGGCGGCAGTGTCGTGGCGCTGCTGGAGGTCGATCCGGACAGCATCCACCTCTACGGCTGCGCCGTCGCCGAGCCCACCGGCGACGACGACGTCGTGCGCGTGTCGGACCTGGTGGAGAAGCCCCTCCGCGAGGACGCCCCCAGCAACCTGGCCGTCATCGGCCGCTACGTCCTGGACCCGGCCGTCTTCGAGGTGCTGCGCAAGACCGAGCCCGGCCGCGGCGGCGAGATCCAGCTCACCGACGCCCTCCAGACACTCGCCGCGGACCCGGGAATCGGCGGCCCGGTCCACGGTGTGGTATTCAAGGGCCGCCGCTACGACACCGGCGACCGCGGGGACTACCTCCGCGCCATCGTCAGGCTGGCGAGCGAGCGCGAGGACCTGGGCCCGGACTTCCGGGCCTGGCTGCGGGACTTCGTCAAAGAGGAGCTGTAGGCACTTGAGCGGTACCCGGTCCGTCGACGAGCACCTGGCCGACGTCCTGCGGTCGGTACGGCCGCTGGAACCCATCGAGCTGCACCTGCTCGAGGCCCAGGGCTGCGTGCTCACCGAGGACGTCCTGGTGCCCGTGTCCCTGCCCCCCTTCGACAACAGCTCCATGGACGGCTACGCGGTGCGCGTCGCCGACGTGGAGAAGGCGGGCGAGGACGCCCCGGCGGTGCTGGAGGTCGTCGGCGACGTGGCGGCGGGCGCCGGCCGGCCGCCCGAGGTCGGCCCCGGCCAGGCCGCCCGCGTGATGACCGGCGCACCGCTGCCGCCCGGCGCCGAGGCCGTCGTCCCCGTGGAGTGGACCGACGGCGGCGCCGGCGCCGGCCGGGCCGACGCCATGGCCGCCCACAGCGCCGACCCGTCCGGCTCGGCCGGCGAGGTCCGCGTCCACCGGCCGGTGACGGCGCGGCAGTACGTGCGGGGCAGGGGGAGCGACGTACGCGCCGGCTCCGTCGCCCTGGAGGCGGGCACCGTCCTGGGCCCGGCGCAGATCGGACTGCTGGCCGCCGTCGGCCGCGGCACCGTCAGCGTACGGCCGCGCCCGCGCGTGGTGGTGCTCTCCACCGGCAGCGAACTGGTCCGCCCCGGATCGCCGTTGGGCCCCGGCCAGATCCACGACTCCAACAGCTTCGCCCTGACCGCCGCCGCCCGCGCCGCCGGCGCCATCGCCTACCGCGTCGGCGCGGTGGCCGACGACGCCGCCACCCTGCGCACCGTCGTCGAGGACCAGCTCGTACGCGCCGACGCCATCGTCACCAGCGGCGGCGTCAGCGTCGGCGCCTACGACGTGGTCAAGGAGGCGCTCACCGGCCTGGAGGGCACCGTCCTGGGCGGCGCCGAGCCGCCGGGCGAGGCGGAGGACGGGGCCGGCGCGGAGCCGGAGGCGCCCGAGGGCGCCGCGCCGCGGCCCCCCGCGCGCGTGGAGTTCCGCCGCCTGGCCATGCAGCCCGGCAAACCGCAGGGCTTCGGCCTGGTCGGCCCCGACCGGATCCCGCTGTTCGCCCTCCCCGGCAACCCCGTCAGCTCCTACGTCTCCTTCGAGCTGTTCGTCCGTCCCGCCCTGCGCGCCCTGATGGGCCTGGAGCCCGTCGTCCGGCGTACGGTCACCGCCCGCCTGGAGTGCGACGGGCCGATCGCCTCGCCGGAGGGCAGGCGCCAGTTCCTTCGCGGCCGGTACGAGCCCCCGGCCGCCGGCGAGGCGCCGGGCACGGTCCACCCGGTGGGCGGCCCCGGCTCGCACCTGTTGGGCGCGCTGGCCCGCGCCGACGCGCTGGTCGTCGTACCCGAGCGGACCACCGAGGTCGCCCGGGGCGACGAACTGGAGGTCGTCCTCCTGGACTGACGCACCGGTGCCCGTGCCGCGACGGGTACCGTTGACGTCCGGAACGGACCGACGCGGGAGAGCGATGAGCAGCGCGCGACAGGGGAGTCCAGCGGACGGGGCCCCGGGCCTCACCCACATCGACGAGGCGGGCGCGGCCCGGATGGTCGACGTCTCGGCCAAGGACGTCACCGCCCGCACGGCGCGCGCCACCGGCCGCGTACGCGTCTCCCCCCGGGTGGTGGAGCTGCTGCGCGGCGAGGGCGTGCCCAAGGGCGACGCGCTCTCGGTCGCCCGCGTCGCCGGGATCATGGGCGCCAAGCGCACCCCCGACCTCGTACCGCTGTGCCACCCGCTGGCCCTGTCCGGGGTGAGGGTCGACCTCGCCGTCGCCGACGACGCGGTGGAGATCGCGGCGACGGTGCGCACCACCGACCGCACGGGTGTGGAGATGGAGGCGCTGACGGCCGTGTCGGTCGCGGCGCTGACGGTCGTCGACATGGTCAAGGCCGTCGACAAGGGGGCCGTCATCACGGACGTGCGGGTGGAGGAGAAGACCGGGGGAGCCTCCGGGGACTGGAGCCGCGACCGATGACCGATCCCGCGCCCGCTTCCGCGCCCGCGCAGGCCTTCGAGTCCGCGGCCATGGGCCGCCGCGCCCTCGCCGTCACCGTCTCCAACCGCGCCGCCGCGGGCGTCTACTCCGACACCACCGGCCCGCTGCTGGCCCGGGCCCTGCGCGCGCTGGGCTTCGCCACCGACGGCCCGCGCGTCGTCCCGGACGGCGAGCCCGTCCAGGACGTACTGCGCGAGGCCGTGGCCGACGGCTACGCCGTGGTGCTCACCACCGGCGGCACCGGCGTCTCGCCCACCGACCGCACCCCGGAGATGACCCGGGCCGTACTCGACCACGAGGTGCCCGGCATCCCCGAGGCCATCCGCGCGGCCGGGAGGCCCGAGGTGCCCACCGCCGCCCTCTCGCGGGGCGTCGCGGGCGTCGCCGGGCGCACCCTGATCGTCAACCTCCCCGGCTCCACCGGAGGCGTACGCGACGGCCTGGCGGTCCTGGAACCCCTGCTGCCGCACGCCGTGGACCAGATCCACGGCGGCGACCACCCCAGGAAGGACGCACCCCACTGAACACCCCCTGGCCGGTCGAGCTGTCGGAGGGTGACATCACCCTCCGTCCCATAAGGCTGCGCGACCACCGTGCCTGGCGCGAGGTGAACCAGCGCAACCGCGACTGGCTGCGCCCCTGGGAGGCCACCGTCCCGCCCGCCCTGCCAGGCCGCCTGCCGCCGCGCCGGCCGACGTACCGGCAGATGGTCCGGCACCTGCGGACGGAGGCGCAGGCGGGCCGGATGCTGCCCTTCGTGATCGAGTACCGGGGGCGGCTGGTCGGCCAGCTCACCGTCGCGGGCATCACCTGGGGCTCGATGTGCTCGGGCCACATCGGCTACTGGGTGGACCGGGAGGTGGCCGGACGCGGTGTGATGCCGACGGCCGTCGCGCTCGCCGTGGACCACTGCTTCCGCACCGCCGGACTGCACCGGATCGAGGTCTGCATCCGTCCGGAGAACGGGCCGAGCCGCCGGGTGGTGGAGAAACTCGGATTCCGAGAGGAAGGACTGCGGCCGCGTTATCTGCACATCGACGGCGCCTGGCGGGACCACCTGGTCTACGCGCTGACCAAGGAGGACGTCCCCGCGAGCCTGCTGGAACGCTGGCATCGGCGCTCTCTTCCCGGCGCCTCGCATAAATAAAATAAATGTTCGATATTGCCTGAGGGGAAGACACTTTACCGCCATCGGCCGGACATATTCGCGGAGGCGGGCCGCCTCAATCACAAAAAACGGTTGAGATATCAGCCGGATCGTGCGACACACCGTGCCAATTGGCGTATCACCCTCGCGAAACCCCTCTACCGTGTGGTGGGTGAGCAGCAGCGGCCTCATCTACGCAGTCATCGTCGGGGCCTGGGCCGCCTACCTGGTGCCGATGTGGCTCCGCCGGCAGGACGAACTCAACGAGAGCCGTCCGACGGAGCGTTTCGGCACCGCCATCCGGCTGCTGTCCGGCCGGGCTGGCATGGAGCGCCGGTACGCCAGGAACCTCAGGGAGGCGGCCGGGGACGGCGGCCCCGCCGACGATGACGACCAGGGTGCCCCGGGCGTCGACGTCCGGGCCCTCGCCGACCCCGTGACCGAGCACATCGTCCTCCTCGGTCCCGCGACGGTCGCCCGCGCCGAGGCCCCCACCGAGGTACGACGCCCCCAGCGGGACCGGCCCGGCCGGTCGAACCAGGCGAGTCGGCCCAACCAGCCGGACCAGGGGCAGAAGGGCCGGGCCAAGCTCCTCGTCCGCCGCCGGCGCACCACGATGGTGCTCTTCCTCGCCTTCACGCTCGGCGCGATCGTCGCGGCGGTCGGCGGCATCGCCTTCCTGTGGGCCCCGGCGGTCCCGGCCGGACTGCTGAGCGCCTACATCGCCCATATGCGGGCCCAGGAGAGGCGCCGCTTCGAGTTCGTGATGGACCGGCGCCACGCCGAGGACGCCGCCCGCCACCTGCGCGAGCGCCGCATGGAGCGGGCGGACCGCGCCACCGGCGGCCGCACCGCCACGGGCCGCACCGCCACGGGCCGCACTGCCACGGGCCGGGCCGCATCCGGCCGCAACGCCTCCGCCCGCGCCCCCGAGCCGGGCCCTGAACCCGCCTCCGACCCGGAAGCGGACGAGCGGCGCGCCCTGGTGGAGCAGACCGACCACGCCGAGTGGGTGGACGCCCAGCGCCGCGAGCGCACCCCCGCCCCGGTGGAGAGCGGCTGGGAACCCACCCCCGTACCGCTGCCCACCTACGTCAACGCCCCCGTCGCCCCGCGCACCGCCCGGGCCGTGGACCTGGAGGCCCCGGACGCCTGGAGTTCCGCCCGCTCCACCACGGCCTCCTCCGAACCCGCCCGGCCCTCCGCCGCCCGGGCTCCCTCGCGCTCCTCCGCGCCGCGCCGCCACACCCCGCTCTTCGACCAGTACGCGGACGAGGACCGCCCCCGCGCGGCCAACGAGTGACCCCGCCCGCCCCGGGCACGCCCGTCGCCCCACGCGCCGTGACCAGCGCGGGAACGGATTTCCGCGCACGGGCACGGGGATGCTAGGGTTTCACCCGTTGCAGGGGCCTGTAGCGCAGTCCGGTAGCGCACCTCGTTCGCATCGAGGGGGTCAGGGGTTCGAATCCCCTCAGGTCCACACGGCAGTAAGAAGCCCCTCCCGGGATCCGGGAGGGGCTTCTTCGTACTCGCTCCGGCATGGAAGCCAGGTCGTGCGCCGCTCGCCGCGAGTTGTGAACTGGGCGGCGGGAGAGGCGGGAGGCAGCCAGCCCAAGGCGACTGAACTCCCGTGTATGGCAGTACATTCAGAACTTCCTATGTGCTACTGTGGTTCCGCGCGGTGGTGTACGGATTGCGGCACCCGGGCCGACCGGGTTGTGCTTTCCTGGGCACGGCTGTGCCCCGGGGCGCTTGCACGCAGAGGCACACACCGGGGCTTACGCCCGCCATCGTAGTGCCCACAGAGGGCGCGATGGCCCCGCGCGGCAGCGACCAGCTCTTCCACGCCATGCAGCTGACCGTGGCGACCAAGGGCGACCGGGCTCGGCTCGGCACGTTCACGGTCCGGTCGCAGGACTGCGTGGTGTGCCGCGACCCGCGCCCCCTCGCAGCGGAGGAGATCGCGTCCACCACCTACCACCCCGGCGACGCCTTCGCGGAGGAGTGGAAGGTCCTCGCGGCCGGAATACTCCACCCGCACCGGCTGCTCGACATCGCGAAGAACTTCGTCGTTTTCGTGGAACGCGACGCGAGGATCGTCGCGGTGGGCCAGTGGCGCTGGCTGGCGGCCGTCTCAGGCTGCGCCGGGATCGCGGGAGTTCGGCGGCCGGGGAACTGGTGGCCTGGTACGCGGAGCGCGGACGGCAGTGGCTGCCCCGGCGCGTGGGCCCCTGGGCGGAACGCCTCGTGTCTCCGCCGGTGGACCTGGTCGTGCGCCCTCTCGGTTACCGCTGGGGTTCCTGCTTGGCCCCGGGGGCGCTCAACATCCACTGGGCGGTGATGCAGCTCCCCGCCGCGCTCGTGGACTACGTCCTCGTCCACGAGCTGGCACATCTGCGCGAACCCAACCACCCGCCCGCCTTCTGGCGGCTGGTGGGCAGGGTGCTCCCCGACTACGAGTCCCGTAGGGCGAGGCTGGACGAGTGGGGCGCGAGGGTGTGGCTTCCCGGTGAGGCGGGTTCGGCGGACGGTGCCGCTGGGGAGTGACGGTCGCTGGACCGCTACTCGCCGTCCTTGTCGGCGGGCGGAGTTTGCCTCACGTACGTGCCCTTCGCGGGGAGTGTCACCACGAGTCCGCGCTCGCGGAGTTCGACGAGAGCACGTCGAATCGTGCCCGCGGCTACGCCGTACTGCTCAGCCAGATCCAACTCACCGGGCAGGCGGGCTCCGGCCCGGAGCTGTCCGCTGCTGATCTTCTGTTCGATGGCGTTGGCCACCTGTGCATACACGTATTCCGGACGTCCGGGGTCGATTTCCTCCATGCGATGAAGGTACGCAGTGGGGTGCGGCGGGGCGCTTCAGGGAAGTAAGCACAACTGCATGCAGTTGTGTGTAGTGGGCTAGAGTGGTTGTATAGGCAAACAGAAACCCCGGCGACGGTGGGCGCCGTCCCGGGGCATGGCCACCAACTTCGAGGGAGTTGATGACGTGCGGAAGACTATCGCGCGTTTTCCGGGCTGGGCCCTGAGTCCTGCCCTTCTGTGGGTACTGACGCTGCTGTTTCCGGCCACCGGGAGGCGCCGGAGGGGGCTGGCGCCGAAGCGTCGGGCGGCCTCGGTGCGTGCCCTCCGGGCCCGCGGGAGCGCGGCCTGCCCGGCCGTGGAGGAGAAGCCCGCGCGGCGGGCCCCGCGCACCTGCGGGGAGATGCCGGATGTGGCATCCGTCCGGCCGTACTGGACGGCGCACGAGCGGTCGGTGCGCCAGCGGCGTCGGCGGGTGCTGTGGATGGCGGCGGTGGGGCTGGACCTCGACACGCGGAACATCCATCTCCAGGCGCACGGCGTCCGCCCCCGGCCCGTCCCGGTGCCCGGCCGGCCCGTGGCCGGAGGCGGCCTGTGAGCGGGGCGGGAACGGGCGCGGAGGAGGCGGGGTACGTCTCCGTGCGCTGTGCGATCGGGGTGCACGGCGAGTGCGCCGAGGCCGAGCCGGGGGAGAGTGGTGTGCCCGGGGTGCGCCACCTGGCGTGTGCCTGCTCCTGCCATCCGGGGCGGGAGGGGAGGGCGGTGCCCGAGTCCGCGCCGCCGCCCGGTGGGGAGGGCTGGTACCGGCTGTGCTGGGTGGCCCGTCCCGGCGGGGAGCCGGACCGGTTGTTCCCCAGCGTGTCCTACGGGGTGCTGGTCGGCCGGGACGTGCCGGTGATGCTGCGCGGGATGCGCGGCTGTCTGGCCCCGTCGGTCTTCCACGACCCCGTTCGCGTCCGCGAGGGGGCCGGTACCGGGCGGGGCTGGTCGTACGAGGACGGGAACCTCTCCGTCCATGTTCGCCGTGTCGCCGGGCCGGTCGGCCGCGCGGTGCCGTTCGGTGGTGCGGGGTGGAAGGGGGCGGGTCGGTGATGTCCCACCGCGAGTGCCGCGGGCGTCTGGAGTCGTGTACGTGGACCACCCTTCTGGTCACGGTCTCGGCCGTCGCCGTGGTCCTGCTCCTCCAGGCCGCCCACCGGGGCTGACGCGGGGAGGCGGACCGGACGCGAGCCATGACGCCGGTGTCTTTCCCGGGGGAACCCGGGAAGGGCACCGGCCCGTTCGCGGGCGGGCGGGGTCCGGGGCGCTCAGGTGTTCCAGCGCATGAGGGAGAGCCGCGGGCCGCCGGCCAGGTAGCCGCGGAGGGCGCCGGCGCTGGAGGGGACGAAGTTCTCCGGGAGGGCGTCGACGGGGGTCCAGCGGACCTGGGAGTGCTTGTCCGGTTCGAGGTTTCCGGGCTCGCCCGACCACTCGTGGGCTGCGAAGACGACGGTGAGGTAGCCGTTCGGGGACTCGACGGCCCGGGCCCCGTGGACGACGTGGGCCAGGCGCAGGTGCTCGGCCTTCACGAGCAGGCCGGTCTCCTCACGGAGTTCGCGTACGGCGGTCCCGGTGACGGGCTCACCGGGGTCGCTCTTGCCGGTGGGCAGGTCCCACATCCCCCGTGCGAACTTGGCCCGCGGTCCGCGCCGGATGAGGAGGACGCGGTCGGCTGCCCGGTCGTGGACGATGACGGACGCGGCCAGCAGCGTCATCGACTCCAGCGCGGGCGGGAGGGCGGTGCGGATCTCGTGCTCGGGCCGTGGTGCCACGGTGATCCCTTCGGGGGTCGGGCTTCCGAGCATGCCAGGCCGGACCGCCCGGCGGCCGGGAGTTCGCCGGTCCGGGGGAGGGCCCCGCCGGTCCGGGATGGAGGGGAGAGGTTCCGGAGGGTCCGCCACGCGCCCGGGACGGTCGACGCGGGAACAGTGCGATTTGCCATCAATTGGTATGTGTTCCACGGTGGCAGTACCGAAGCGCGTCCCGCGTCCGGTGGGAGGAGCGAGGCGATGACGCCTGCGACGGCCCGGGCGGCGGTCCCCTCGGGAGGCGACCGCGGCTCCGCACCGGCCGGTTCCCTGTGCCGGGTGCTCTCTCCGGCCTTCCACGAGGACCTCGCCCTCTCGCCGAGACGGCTCACCGCCCCGGCTCGCCCCCGGGCGCGGCCGGGGGCGCGCGCCCGCGGATGAGTACCGCGTTCGCGTCGGCGGACGGACGCGCTCCGACACCTCCTGTGACCCTCCGTGAACCCCCGTGAGGAGACGGTGAACCATGGACATCAGGGACGAACTTCCCCTGGACCACCGACTGGCCGGTGTCTACCGCTACGGAGCCGCCGTCAGTGGCGCCATCCTGCTGGTCTTCGGGATCCTCGGGTTCGCCAACCGGCTCGACTTCTTCGACACCACCGGTTCCGAGATAGCCGGGCTGTCCAGCAACGGCCTGCTGAGCCTGGTCTCGGTGACCGTCGGAACACTCCTGATCGCCGGAGCGTTCGTCGGTGGCAACTTCGCCTCCACGCTCAACATGACGGTCGGCGCGCTGTTCATCCTCAGCGGTTTCGCCAACCTCGCCCTGCTGGAGACGTCCGCCAACATCCTGGCCTTCCGCATGCCCAACGTCATCTTCAGCTTCCTGATGGGCCTGGTCATCCTCACATTCGGGATGTACGGGCGTATAAGTGGCGGACTGTCGCACGACAACCCATACTGGCTCAGGCGCCACCCTGAGCAGGCTGCCGCCGAGGAGGAGCGCAGGCGCCGCCTGGCGGCAGCGGGGATCAGCGCACCGGGCCGCACCCCCGAGGCCCTCGGAGCAGGGGGAACGCGGGGGGCCGGCCCGGACCGGCCCGCTCCGAACCGTGACAACCACCGTGAAAGCGCCCGGGGAAGGGCGCAGCGGAAAGCCGACCGACCAACCCCCACGACAGGCGACGGGCCGTCAATTCGGTGAAATCCGTCGCGAAGCGTGTCCGAAAGGGCCGGCAGTCCGGAAGAGAGGGTGAAGTCCCGCATCCGAGCGGGGCTCCCACGAAGGGAAATCCCGATGATGAACTCGCGCAGCAGGAAGATCGTCTCCGTCACCGCCGGTGCGTGCGCGCTGTCCCTGGCCGTGGCGGTCCCCGCCGCCGCGGATGCCCACGACCAGGGCGAGAAGGCATCGGTCTCGGTCTTCCACGGCGTCCCCGGTCTCACCGTCGACGTCTACGCCAACGGAAACGAGCTGCTCCCCGACTTCGAACCCGGCACTCTGACCGAGCCGCAGTCGCTGGACCCGGGCACCTACGACATCGAGATCTTCGCGGACGGCGAGGGTCCCGACGGCGACCCCGCCATCCAGAAGAGCGTCGAGGTCCCGGCCGGAGCGAACGCCACCCTCGCCGCACACCTGGGCGCGGAGGGCGACCCCGTGCTCACCGCCTTCGTCAACGACACCTCCGACGTCCCGGCCGGGCAGTCCCGGCTGACCGTCCGGCATGTGGCCGCCGCCCCGGCCGTGGACGTCCGCGCGGGCGGGGAACCGGTCATCGAGGGACTGACCAACCCCAACGAGGAGTCGCTGGAGGTGCCCGCCGGCACGGTGAGCGCCGACGTGGTCCTCGCCGGGACCGACACCGTGGCCATCGGCCCCGCCGACCTGGAACTCGGTGAGGGCGCCAACACCGTCGTCTACGCCTGGGGCAGCGCCGAGGACGAGAACCTCGCGCTGAAGACGCAGACGATCAGCGGCATGGCCTCCGCGCCGGGCGGCGTGGACGCCGGTGAGAGCGGTGCGATGGCCGCGGACAACGAGTCGGCCACCGCCTGGCTGGCCTGGGGCACCGCGGGCGCCGTCGCGGTCGCCGGTCTGCTGGCCGCCCGCCGCCGCTACGCCCGGGACAACTGACGGCCGTGCGCGCCTCCACCAGGGGTGGGCGGCCCACCGCGGCGGCCGTGACGGC